>CAZMFM010000062.1:14839-30449 GCA_964565565.1 uncultured Spirochaetaceae bacterium
CAGGCACCATCAACACTTGCGTTACGGCGTTGTGCAACGGATCTGACTCTGGCGGCGACGTGGCGATGGTCGCGAGTTCGATCAACGTGCGCACGAATCAAGGCGGGGCCGATCCCGAGCAGGTCGTGAGCGGACAACTCACGATCACCGGCCAGGTCATTACAGAAGGGGGCGACGTCCGGCTGGCCGGCGGCGTACAACTCGCCTCGGCTGAGGCCTTTTTCACCGGCAACGTCGACATCGACGGCAACATCAATTCCGGAGGCGGACAAGTCACGATCTTCGCCAACCATATCGATCCCACGATCGACACGAGCCCGGTCGCCGTAACCTTCATCCGGGATCCACTTGGAATGGGTGGCGTCGTCGAAGGAGGCTTCATCGACATCGACGCGAATATCACCACCGCCGGCGGAACGCTCACGATCGGCAGCGAGCGAACCCGATCCATCCAGATGGACGGCGTCTTCAACACGACCCAACTCCTCGACTCGACTGAAAACGGACTCGTCCAGCTGATCGCCAAGGATCTGGCCGGCGTCGATACCGGCGCCAACCCTGCCCTCCTCGGACAGGGCGAGATCATCGTCGGCGGGACGACCGACACTTCCATTCTCACCTCGAATCTCTTGGTCGAATCACGTGTGGTGACCTTCTCGGAGGGTGCCGGCGCAAACACCGTCCGCCTGGTTGCGTCCGGCTCCTCGACCAGAATCCTGCCGAATCTCTCGACCGATGCGGTCGACGACACGGAACCCGTCGTGTTGGCGGCCCGCGGCGCAATCACGATTACAGGAGACCGCGCGCTCACCTTCAACCAGAACACCTCGCTCAGCGCGCAAACGATCGAGATCAACGCCGCCGCGCAGCCGACGGATCTCAACGCCGCGGGTGCCGCGGGCGATGAGCGCCCCAACAGTGAAACGCGACTCGTCTTCGGCGGGTCCGGGGGAGCGAGCGCCGCGAGCGGTGTCCGATTGAGCGCCGATTCGATCATGATCACGGTCGGCGATGGTACGACGACGAGCAGCGATGGCTTCAGCCAAGATCTCGGTACATCGGCGACACCCACAGATTTCGGCCTCTCACGACTAACACGTGCGAGCTACGATGGACTGCAGCTGCGTGATACCGCAGACGTGGACCGTCCCGCCGAACTTCAAATCGCCCAGGATGCGGATCTGACGCTCATGAGCATGGCGCCCACGGCGCCCGGGGAACTCGACCTGGTAGGGGCCTTCAGCGGAGCCTCGATCGGTGTCGACGGAATGCGCAGCACCTTTGAGTCCTCGGATGGAAGGCTCACGGTCGCGGACGCGAGCGGCCTCAACAACGATCCCGGCGTGATGCCGGGAAGCGACGCGGGCAAGAGTTTCGTCGTCTTGAACGGTGGGCTCTTTCTCCCCGACCCGGCGACTGTCCCCACATTCGTCGATGACACCGTGCGCTTCGGAGACGGCGTGACGGCCCTTACCGGCCCGGCCGCCTTCAATGTCGAAAGCCTGACCGTCTCGAGTGCGGGCCAGTTCACCGTTCGCCAACAAGTCGTCGACAGCATCGATCCGCTCAACCCGCCAAACGAGTTGGTCTTCGAAACGGGTCGAATGACGGGCATCTCCGACCCATCGGGTCGCGGCAGCTTGACCATCAATCCCGGGATCACGATTCAGGCTGGCGACCGTCTGGCCTTGCTGGCCGGAGCAAGCGGCTTAGGCGATCTGATCTTCGTCGATCCCGGAGTGGGCCCCGAGACGATTCTCGCGGCCAATGGCATCGAACTCCGCGCGGGCGCCGCCGCCGACTCCCAGAACACGGTCACCGCCAACCGCGCCCGCATCTCAGGCCTGCAATCGAGCAACGTCATGATCCGCGATGCCCGCTTCGCCGGCGACCTCAACGCGGCCGCATTCGGGGACGATGCGAACTCGACCGCGACGGGCTTCAGCTATCGGCAGGACGCGGTCATCGATGGTCAGACCGACCTCCCCGACTTGCCTCAATTCGGACTCACGGCCGCAGGCTTTCGGCCGGCCGGGGACATCGCCTATCGCGTTCGCTCAGACCAGGCCAACATCAATCTCGACGATGGCGTCGACGGAACGAATGAAGCGGATCGATTCCGGAACTCGAGCCTCTCGCTGATCGGTGTCGACTCGAACGCCAACCCGGCCATGGATGTATCGAGCGAGTTCGTATTCGTCGGCAATCGCGTGGAGCTCGGAGGAATCGGGGACTTCACCTTTACCCAGGCGCTGGCGACGTCCTTCAATCGATCGGGCCTCGTCGCAGAGGAAGAAATTACGCTTCTAGCGGGCGTCGGTGGCCTGGGCGACCTCGACTTCAACCGAGGCGGACTCAGTTCGGTCCTCGTGAAGGCGCCGCGCATCAACCTTCGCGCAGGCAACGGCGTCCCCCTCGACGATGGCGTCTTCCTCGGTGTATCCGCCATCGACACGCGCAATGCCGTCTTCGATCTCGCCGGTCCGGTGGGTTCCACCCCGACTTTCACCTTCCAGACGGCCTCGGACCTGGTGGTCGCCGACCTCCCAGACAACGATCAATTCATGACCGAGATCTCGCCCGGCGTCTTCCAGGAGCTGCTGCCCGACATCCTGGCGCTTCGAACCGATCTCGGACTACTCGACTTCCGGGGTTTCGATGTCACCGCGCTCCCCCTCGATCTCGTCGACGTCGGCCGCCTGATTCTCGAAGCCGAAGACATTCGCCTGTCCCAGACCGATGGCGACAACCTCGACCTGACAACCGGCAACCCAAACCTGAGACTTCGCTTGCGAACGAACAACCTCACACTCATCGCCGCCAACCTCGCCATCGAACTCGCGACCAACGCCTCCGTCTTGATCAATCCGCAGGCTGGCGACAACCTCCAGCCGAACACGCCGCTAGCCAATAGCGCCTTCGACAATGAGTCATTGCTGATCGAAGCCTTCGACCGCGACGTGACGAGCGTGACCGCCGACAATTTGAGTTCGCAGTCGGAGGATTCACCCGGATCCGATCTCTTCACCCTGGCCGACGGTCGCGGGCCCAATACGATCTCGATCCTGCAGGACGGGGAAGTCATGCCGGAGAACCTCTTCGTGCGCGATGCCGTGGCCGGCCAGCTGACACGTTCCTTCGAGGACGATCTCGATGGCAATCGGATCGCGACGACCTATACGCTGAGCAGCGTCGTCAACGCCGTCGAGTTCAACCCCGAAAACGTCAACGGAAGCAATCTGATCGTATCCGGCATCAAGTCGGTCTCCAGTACGAGTACCGATCCCTTGGTGTACGCGGACAGTGCAATCCGCTTTGGGGAAGCGGGAATGCCGGGCGCCTTCTTCTTCGAGAGTGTTCTCGCCACGACCGAGAGTTTCATCATCATCCAAGATGGCACGCAGATCTTGGCCACCAATTCCCTCGCCCTGGCCGCCGGCCGGCAGATATTCGAGGCCACCGACCCCAACGCGCGGCTCGGTCAGCTCGTCTTCGACCCCGGCTCGGGTGCACTCACGACCAGCCTGACTGGCAACCAGATCACGCTCAGCGCGGGACCCGTATTCAAGCTGGAAGGACCAGACGATGCGAATGGCGATCCGACCGACATTCTCGATGAGGACTTGCCAACGATCGACCTGACAGGCCTCGACCGCGTCACGCTACTTGGAGATCCATCGGATTCCGCCCTGTCCATCTCACAAAGCGCGAAGTTCGAGTTCATGCGTGGCGGCGCATCCGACTTCCTCACGCCCGTCGAAAACGGAATAGGCGCCAATCGATGGGAAACGTTCACGCTGAGCGTGATCCAGGGCGACCTGATCCTGAGTGAACTCGACGCGATTGCGCTCGTTGCCGATAGCCTGGTCGCCGAAACCCTGGACCTCGAGACCCAGCTGACCATGATCGTGCCCGACGGTGTGAATGCAGCGATTCCAGTGTCGCCCTTCGACGCCTTCGCGGGGACCGTCGAATTGCGTGCGAACGACATGCTTTTCCAATCGACGGACGCGAATACGTCCATCGACCTCGCGACCGACAAGCTCACCCTGCTCAGCGTTTCGACCATCACCCGAGACCAGACGGATGACGAGCTCTCGAAACTGCGGGACGAAAACGATCCCGACGCGATCAACCGACCGATCGTTCGCATCCACCAGGCCGTCGACTTCATCAGCTCAGAGCTGCCCAGACCTGATCAATACGTCGTGATCGAAGAGTTCGGGATTCGCAGCGTACGGTCGGATCTAAGCGGGCTCGACATCGAGCTGGTGACTGGTGCCGATACGCCAGGGTCGAGCGTCGACCTCACGCTCGACAACGGCATTCGGGCTCGCGTCACGAACGCCAACCTGATTCTCAAATCCACGGGCAATATCAACATCATGCTCTCGGGCCCCACCCCGGGCTTCGACGGCCTCGACTACACCGACCTGCAATTGACCTCCCTCGACTTCACCGCAGTGAATGACGGCGGCACCCCAGGCAACATCATCATTCGCCCCTTCACGAGCGGCGGCAATCCGGCAACGCTCACGATCTCGACGACCGGCGATCAACGCTTCACCGGTGATGTCGTACTCGAGAACACGCTTTCGACACGAGGGCGGAACATCCGCTTCGCGGGCAACGTCGATCAAGGTGCTTCCAGCCCGGCACCCGCCGGCCTGATCGTGGCCGCAAAGAACAAGATCGTTTTCGAAAAAGACATCGGCGCGACGAATGCCCTCGATCGACTTTTCGTAGCCAACGACAGTGACGCCGATTCCGGCCCGCCCAACGTCGAATTCGGTACCCGAACGGACCCGAACGACGATGGAAACTTCGTCCCCGATCCCCTTGACCAGACAGTCGCTGTCGACGGCGACATCCTCTTTCTGTCCTTTGATTTCGACGACGGCGACCGCACGGCGGAAATCGAGGCCGCCCTCGGCATGGCGACGACACTCACTGAACTCGATACAGCCCTCGACAACCTGGGGCTCGGTCGAACCCGAACCTCTACCATCGCGACGATCGGCAAGGCCGACGGGAACCTCACCTTCACGAGCCAGACCGGAAATTTCGTGATGGGCTCGGGCGAGAAACTCTCGGTAGGCGGAGTGCTGGACATCAATGTCATGGGTGGACTCGTCGCCCTCGGCGATGTGGCGGCGCTAGACCTGATTGTCGCCGGCAGCGAAATTGGCCTCGTTCGCCGGGATTCCGGAGTGGCCTTCGACCGGGCCGGAGATACCCAGCCAGATGGCGGCGCGTCGATCCTTGCAAACACCATCAACTTCAACGTCACGCCAGTCCATATCGGCTCGGGGCGGTCCTTTCGCTTCGGCCTGCCGAACCCCTTCGACTCGACCGGCATTCCCACCGAGCTCGACGGATTTCCACTTTTTGAGCTCAAACCCAACGGCTCGATGCTGACCCTCGAAGACTTCAGGTTCATTTCGACCGCCGCGCCTTTGGGCCTCGAAGTCCCGACGCTCAAGCCGCTCGGGTCCTCACGTTCTGACCTTTCCGATGCCTTCGGCCCGGTGGTCGAGCCGACACCGTTTGCGCAGCTTCCGCCCTTCGTTGAGCCCCAGGATCTCGACCGCCTGATGGCACTGGCCGTCGACGCACAAGAAACGCCCACCGAGGTATTGCTGTCCCGACTCCACCAGGCCGCGATCATCGATGATCTGGGCCGGAGCTGGGACGACGAGATCGCTGCGGTCACGGCAGCACGAATCGATGCCGAGGATGCGGAAGTCGCCATCGCCCTCTACGAAGAACTCTTCGGAGAAGAGGGTAAGAACGCTGGTCAAATTCGCTCTGTGTTGCAAGAAGCGCTTGACCGCTACCTCGAGAACTCCCGCGCCCGGCGCGTCGTCGGTTTCGAGCTTCGACGCTTCGTCAAAAACCGGCCGAGTACGCTACTCGAGGCCTATACGACCCTCGACTCCCTCGACACGCTCTTCCGATATCACCGGCGCTTGGGGCTCTCGCCCGGCGAATACCGCGGCATCCAGAGAAGCTGGTTGCGCCAGATCCAACCCGATGGCATCACATTGGATGAATTGTCGGAAGCCATCCACCCGTCTCGATACGTACGCGGCAGCGACATCCTCGACATCTTCGGTCGTTAGGCGCCTTCGATCCCTCGCCTGGAACGCGAAGGCGGATCGCCCACACCGACGCTGGACTAAGGCTGCCAGACTTCGACTTCGCCGAGCTCTTCCAGCTCCGGGACGAGTGCCGCCGCCGGCCCCAATACGATGATCGCGGCACGATCGGGATGCAGACGAAGTGTCGCCGCAGCGTTGACCTCTTCGAGCGCGGTAGCTCGAACGCGAGACCGGTAGCTGTCGAGGGCGTCATCCGGAAGGCCGTGCACTTCGAGATCGACCAGCGAAGCGAGCACGGCATCCGAAGTTTCGAGAGACAATCCGAACCGACCAACGTTGTAGCTGATGAACTTGGCCAATTCTTCTTCCGTGACCGGCCGATCGCCACGGATCGCCTCGATCTCTTCGAGAATCAGATCGACGACGCGTCGGACCTTGGCCACCCGCGTAAAGGTGGAAACCGAAAAGGGGCCCGCTTCGCTGCGTAGCGAGAATCCGGACCCGATGCCGTAGGTCAGACCCTCATCGGATCGAACCCTCTGCATCAAGCGAGAGGAAAAGCCGCTACCGCCCAATACATTATTCATCAGGTCGACGGCGAGGCGTGTGGGTTCTCGTCGCTCGATGCCTTCATGGGCCAGGATGATGCGCGCCTGGAGCAGCTCCGGCTTGTCGACGACGATGATGCGTCGGCTCTCTGGCGTTCGGTCGGGGGTCGGCGGGATGGGCGACACTTCAGGGCCGTCCGGCAGCGTTCCGTAGACTTCGCGAAGCTTTGGAATCAGCGTCGCCGCCTCGAAGTCTCCGACCGCCCAGATGATCATGCTCTTCGGAACGAAGCGATCCGTCCAATAGGCGCGCGCGGCGGCGACATCGATTCCCTCGATCGTCTCCTGCGTCCCGCTGCGTGGAAGCCCGTAACGATGTCCCGGGAAGATCGCGCGAACCGCATTCCAACGAATGAGGGTTGCCGGATCGTCCTGTGCGGCCACGATTCCGGCCTGTTGTTCGGCCCGCGCCTTCGCGAACTCGCCCTCGTCGAAGCGAGGCCGCAAGGTGACATCGGCCAAGATTTCGAGCAGCAACGTCTGGTCTTCGGACAACCCTGCAAGCGAAACGGTCGTCGAATCCCAACCCGAGGAAATCGAGAGTGAGGCACCCGCGTCCTCGACAACCTTGGCCAAGAGGAGGGCGTCCCGTTCGCCGGCGCCCCGTTGCATCACTTCGGTCGCGAGTTCCGCGACGCCAGCAAGCGCCGGATCAACGCTCCCGGCGCCTCGTCGGAGCGTGATGCCCAGTGCGACTCTCGGCAGACGATGGTCTTCGAGCAGGATCAGCTCGACGCCGTTGGAAAGCGTCACCCTATGCAGGTCGTCTTCTGCAATGATTGCGTTCTCGACCGGAACCGGCGGCTCCTGCTCCCAGGCGGGAGGCGGCTGCATGGACCCACACCCAAGCGAGAAGGAGAGCATCAAGGCCACTACAGTGGACGATGTGATTTCGATTCTCATTTTTCGATCTCCCCGCCCGCTTCGGCGTCTATCGGCGGAGCAATCACGTGAATCACACTTCGCGAAGTGTCTTGTAGATAGGTCTGAACGACGCGTTGGATATCCTCCGCAGAGACTGCCCGAATCGCCGCGATCCGTTCGTCGAGCGGCCTAACACGTCCGAAGGCAACGACCTCGCGGCCAATTCGATTCGCCAAGGCATGATTCGTCGACAACCGACTCACCAATCCGACCTCCATCTGGCGCTTCGCTCGCGCGACCTCTTCTTCGCTCACACCGTCTTTCGCGATTCGATGGATCTCCGCCATGAAGAGCGACTCGACTTCCTCGAGAGGAACACCCGGACGCGCGCCGGCAATCGCGTAGAACATGCCCGCATCCGTGTATTCCATGTAGCCGCCGTAGGCGTAGAGCGCCTTCTCTTCCTCGTAGACAAGCGATCGATAGAGCCTGCTCGATCGACCTCCAGAGAGGATCTGGCTAGCCAGATCGAGGGCCTCGCCATCGGCATGTCCTGTCGGCGGCGTATGCCAGCCCGCATAGAGCAAGGGGATCTGGACATCGAATAACACGTCCGCCCGCCGCTCACCTCGTTGAGCAATCACCGTCGTCGGGCTCCGGGGAATTTCCGCTGCCGGGACGAGTCGTCCGAAGGTTCGCTCGATATGGGCAAGCGTCGACGCGCTATCGAAATCGCCGACGATCACGACGGTCAGATTGTTCGCGGCATAGTAGGTATCGAAGAAGTCCTGGCAGGCGGCGACCGTCACCTGCTCCACATCACTGCGCCATCCAATCGTCGGCCAGCGATAGGGATGTGCCTGCCAGACCAGAGCGGCCAGCGCCTCGAAGCCACGACCGTCGGGACTGTCCTCCGTGCGAAGGCGGCGCTCTTCGAGAACGACCTCCCGCTCGCTTTCGAGAGTGGATTGCGAAATGTCGAGGTTCGCAAAACGTTCGGCTTCGAGATCGATGACGAGGGGCAGCGACTCGGCGGTGATGTCCTCGTGATAGACCGTGACGTCGCGATTCGTATACGCGTTGATGCGCCCACCCCGCTCGTTGATCAATTGGGCGTGGACCTCTTCCCCGATATTCTTGGATCCCTTGAACATCATGTGCTCGAAGAGATGGGCGATCCCGGTATAGAAGGACTCGTCGGAGGAACCGGCATCGACCCAGACCTGGAAGGCCACGACCGGCGTGCGATGGTCCTCCAGCAGGAGAACCCGCAACCCGTTGTCGAGTTGCGTTTCCAACAGGCCCTCGACGGGGTCTCGAACTCGAGCTTGACCGTCATTCGGATCATCCCGATCCATGGGATCGGCGTCTGAAACCTTGCCTAAAACCTTGATCCCGTCGGCGAGATCAGACGGCGTCTCAGCCGTCGCGAGGCTCGCAGGGAGCGTGAGGAGGAAAGCCAGAAGGAGTCCCAAAAGGGTCCACAGCGCATGAATCGAAGGCATACGACTTCTCATGGCCGGGACCGTATCCCGTGTGTAGGGGGGTGTCGACCATTCGAGTCGTGGCACTTTCGATCCAATCCATCGGCCCTCGTTGGAATGGCCACGCCGGCCACGCCAGCGACGGAATCCGCGCGCCAAAGGGGCTACCTTTTTGCAAAACGAGGGCCACTGGCCAGAGACGATACATTCGAGAGGAAGACGATGGACGGCGACACGAATACGCCCGACCAGATTGCCGAGCTGCTCCGCTCGGCACGAACGATCGCCGTGGTCGGGATCAAGGACCACCCGACGGAAGACGCGTTTCGCGTACCCAAATATATGCAGGAGGCCGGGTACCGGATCGTGCCCATCAATCCGAAATTCAAGACCGTCCTCGACGAAGCTTGCCATCGCGACCTCACAACGATCGGCGAGGACGCCGATGACGCGATCGACATCGTCAATCTCTTTCGCGCTTCGGAACACATTGCCGGACACATCGACGAGATCCTGGCCCTCGCCCCGCTCCCCAGGGCGGTCTGGATGCAATTGGGCATCCACCACGGTCCCTCCGCACAACGCCTGCGGGAGGCCGGCATCGAGGTCATCCAGGATCGCTGCATCATGGTCGACCACAAACGCCTGGTCGCTGGTGATCAACCAGCCCGCGACGCAAAATAACATGCCGCCTGCACGTGGTGAGGGTGGCGACCGACTCGTCTATTCCAGCGAGCGAGGGCGGGTCTGTCCGTCCTGCGGCCGGAGCGAATCCCGGTGCCATTGCCGCGGTAAGGGCGCCCGCGCCCGGATCAAGGCGCGCGACGAAGCCACGGCCGCCAAGGCCAGCGACGGCATCGTGCGCGTCGGTCGATCGACGAAGGGGCGGCGCGGTAAGATCGTGTCGACGGTCACGGGCGTTCCCCTTGCTGACGAAGAAATGCGCGAACTCGCGGCTGATTTGAAGCGGCGCTGCGGAACCGGGGGGGCGCTCAAGGACGCGATCATCGAAATCCAGGGGGACCATCGCGATACCCTGGTCGAAGAGCTCGAAAAACGAGGCTTCAAGGTCAAGCGCGCCGGTTGAGTTCCTTGACCTCGTGCCGATCGACTCGGCGCTTCATCCAGATCACGGCCATCAGATCCACACAGCCCGCGACCAACCGACCGCCGACACCGTAGTTGGATCGGCCGTAGCGCCGTGGGCGATGGCTGACCGGCAGCTCGATGACCCGCGCTCCTTCCATGGCGAGCAGCGACGGCAGAAAACGGTGGCCTCCCCGAAAGAGCTTGATCCGGGCCAGGCTCGAGGCGCGCATCACGCGCAACGAACAGCCGATATCGTGGATCCCATCGGAGAGCACGAAACGACGAATGCCATTGGCGATCCGCGAAGCGATTCGTTTAGAAATTGGATCGTTTCGATCGACGCGCACACCGCAAACGCAATCCGCCCGATCCAGCGCTTCGAGCAACCGCGGCAGATCGCCGGGCACGTTTTGAAGATCCGCATCGAGGGTCGCGACGATTTCGCCTCGCGCCGCGCGAAAGCCCGCTTCGAGCGCCGCCGACTGGCCTGCGTGGGGCGAAAGGGAAAGCAAGCGAACCCGCGGATCACTTCCCGCCAGATCGCGCACGATCTGACAACCCTCATCGCGACTCTCGTCGTCGACAAACAGGATCTCCGAGGCGAAGGCAAATCCATCGAGCACTTGCCCCAACTCGGCATGCAAATCACGAAGCGAGGGCGCTTCATCCCGAAAGGGAATGACGATGGAGAGGTAGGGGCTCATCTCAATCCATTCGACAAAGCACGAAATAGCTGCCGAGATCTCGACCGTTGCGCGCAGCCGATCCGATCGTGACCTGTTCCGACACGCGACGCAGACGATCGACCATGAAGCCGTAGACGAATCGCGAGAGGCCTCCCTCGTTCGAGCGAATGGCCGGCCACGCCGAAGGCTTCTGATCGGGCAAACGTCGGTAGTCGACGAGCACTTCCCTGGTATTCGAGTCCTCGACCGCGAGGAAATAACCAGGGCCTGTGATGGGAGACAGCGTCTGGAAGTTGTAGCCGGCCAGCTCTTTGGGCGCGTCCGGCGAGTTTCCGGCGAGACGACAGAAACGCTTCTCGAAGATCGTGAATGCGGGAAGCGAGTTGCGACCCAGATGTCGAACCACTTCGAGATCCCCGCGCTGCGCGGGAACGATATCGACCAGGGTCAGCGGTGCATGACCCTCCGCCTTCGCGTAGAGCGCTTGCTGGTCCTTTCGCCCAAGCCCGCGAACGACCGGCGCGCGCAACGCCGTCGCCAGACCGTCGAGCAGATTCGCAATCGCCGACGAAGCCACTCCAGCGTCCCCGATCATCGAGCGAAGCTCGGCGCGCGCCGCCTCTTCCGCCACATCGTCCCGCATCGTTTCTGTCATCCTGCACCTCCTCGACCGGAAGGGTACCGTCGATGGCAGCCGTGCAGAAACCCATCCTGAAAACCACTTCCAGCGACCATCCGGGCCCTCCCCCGCTTCGGACCGGCGCGGCCGACCAGCCACCGGTCTGGCGCGATCGTCGTGCCCTGCTTGGTCTACTCGTCGCCTGCGCGATGCTCTATGGCGCAGGCCTGGGCCGAATCGACTTCTGGGCTCCTGATGAACCGCGCTATGGCGCGATCGCAGAGGAAATGCGCTCTTTTCGACACGGCTCCTCGGGTCTGGTGCTCTTGCATCTGAATGGCGCGCCCTACACGCAAAAGCCCCCCCTCTACTTCTGGCTGGCGGCCGCATACGGAGCCCCATTCGGTCGGGTCGATGAATGGGCGGCCAGGCTGCCCTCGGCGATCGCGGGACTGTTTTGCGTCGGCCTGACCGCGTGGATCGGCAGCCTGCTCTTCCGCCATCGACTGCCCGCGCTGTTGGCTGCCGGCATCCTCGCCACGAGCTTCCGTTTCGCCTTCACCGCCCGCCGGGCACAACTCGATGTCCTGCTTACGGCCTTCGAGCTGGCTGCCGTCGCGCTCTTTCTCTTTCTCGAGATGCGCCGTGGCGGAATCGGCGAGGCTCGGCGCTTCCCCCTCGCGATCGCCGGGCTGCATGCCTGCCTGGGCGCTGCCGCGCTGACCAAGGGCCCGGTCGGCTGGCTCCCGCTGCTTGTCTTCGCCGGATACCTGGCTTGGGAAGGCCGGATCGGATCGATGCGCGCGATCACGCCGATCTGGAGCTGGGCCTTCTCTCTCGGTCCGATCGCGGCTTGGATCTTGGCCGCGATCAGCCTGGCGCCGCCGGGCTTCGCTGAGATCGCGGTCGGTGAGAATCTCTTCGGCCGATTCTTTGCTGGCACGTCGCATGCGCGTCCCTTCTACTACTTCGCGATCCAACTTCCCCTCGATTTCATGCCCTGGAGCCTGCTTCTGCCCTTCGCGATTCCCGCGCTGTGGCGTTTCTCGCGATCGGACCAGCGCCCACCGGGCCAATCCGATGCCGCCACACCCAGGTCGCCGGCCCGATTCCTTCTCGTCTGGCTGATCGTGCCACTGCTCTTTTTCAGCCTCTCGGCCGGAAAGCGCGGCCTCTATCTCCTACCGATCTTCCCGGCCCTCGCCCTCGTCTGCGTGCTGATCGGCACTCCATCAATCGGATTCGGCCAGCTCTCCAACAAGGCGATTCGTCGTTTCGCGGCGGTGCTAGGTGTGATCGCCTTGATCGAATTGTCACTCTTCACGCTCGCCCTTCCCCTGCTCAACAGTGAGAAATCGCCGCGCCCGATCGCCCTCGCGGCAGCGCGACACACCGCGCCCAATGAAGCGATCGGCGTCTTCGGCATGAGTCCGCTGACCGGGGGAATCGCCTACTACGGCGACCGTCCCGTGGCTTCTTTGCGCACCGAGTCGGAACTCGAAGCCTTTCTCGACGGTGGCGGGCGCTTCGTGATCCTGCGCGATCGCGAACTCGATGCCCACGGCGCAGCGTTCGGTTTGCGCGCAGTCCAGACGTTTCGCAGTGGACGTCGCCGGCTTGCCCTGGCACAGAGGCAGGGATTCGACCCGTTACCCCGCCGGGAGAGCCCGTGATCCCAGTTTCGGAAAAACCCAGCACAAGTCTCGGACAGGTGAGCATCGTCTAGCCGTAGATCCTTGGAGTTAGACAGTTTTTGGATCTTTCGGACTGCCAGATGAGGGCGCATTCCGCTAAACTGACTCTGGTCCACATCCGATAGGCAACTCGAGTTCTTGGCGACCGGCGATCGACGAAAGTCGGCACACGCGATTCGCCGAACAGCTGCCGACCCGGGCAAGCGCACGTTCCTGAAGCGAACGGCCAAGCCGCTGCCCGGCGTGATCATGGATGTCTGGATCGCGCAGAAATAGCAAGAATCGCTCGCACCTTTGACGAGCGAAAACCATGGAAGGAGCCCCCATGTCCGAATCCGCCAAGTTGCAGCTCGGAGACCAGACCATCGAGCTACCGATCATTGTTGGCAGCGAGGGTGAGCGCGCCATCGACATTTCACGACTACGCGCCGAAACCGGCTACATCACCATGGATCCCGGCTATGCGAATACCGGCGCCTGCCAGAGTGCAATCACCTTCATCGACGGAGAAGAGGGCATCCTGCGATACCGCGGCATCCCCATCGACGTCCTGGCAGAAAAATCGAATTTCACCGAAGTCACCTACCTGATGATCTACGGGCATCTGCCCACGGCGGACGAGCTCGAGCACTTCGGCTCGATGATCAGCCGCCACACAATGCTCCACGAAGACTTCAAGAAGATGTATTCGGCGCTCCCGAAGGATGCGCATCCGATGGCCGCGTGTTCCGCAACCGTCGGTGCCTTGGCGACGTTCTATCCGGATTCTTGGGACCCGAGAGATCCGCGACAGGTCGACGTCTCGGTTCATCGCCTGATCGCCAAGCTGCCGACACTTGCCGCCTATGCCTACAAGCATTCGATAGGGCAGCCCTTTCTCTATCCCATCAACAGCCTCGATTATGTCGGCAATTTCTTGCGCATGATGTTTGGCAATCCTTGCGAGGACTATGAAGTCGATCCGGTCGTCAAGAATGCCCTGGACCTGCTCTTCATTCTCCATGCGGACCACGAGCAGAATTGTTCGACCAGCACGACGCGGCTCGTGGGTTCATCGATGGTCAACCTCTTCGGAACCATCTCGGCCTCGATCAATGCGCTCTGGGGCCCCCTGCACGGCGGCGCCAATCAGGCGGTAATCGAGATGCTCGAGGCGATCGCCGACGAGGGTCAAAGCGCACGCGAGTTCCTGGAACGTGCGAAGAGCGGAGACGAAAGCGCACGGCTAATGGGCTTCGGGCATCGTGTCTACAAGAACTACGACCCCCGAGCCAAGGTCATCAAGAAGGCCTGCGACGAAGTCCTCGAGCGAATGGGCATCCATAGTCCGCTCCTCGAGATCGCCAAAGAACTCGAAGAGATCACCCTGAAGGACGACTATTTCGTCGAGCGCAAGCTCTACCCGAACGTCGACTTCTACTCCGGCGTGATCTACAACGCGATCGGCACACCCGCCAATATGTTCACGGCCATGTTCGCCATCGGTCGCCTACCCGGCTGGATCGCGCAGTGGAAGGAACTTCACGAAGATCCGGCCTTCAAGATCGGCCGACCGCGCCAGATCTACACCGGCCCGACCAAGACCGAGTACAAGGCGATCGAGGATCGGTAAGTCGCCGCGCATCGGTTCGTACACGACCGCCCGCGTCTCAGGCGGACGTGTCGAACGCGTCGAACGCCATGCGCAAAGGCTACTGCGCGACGCGAAGCGCCTCGGGCTTCCGCTCCCCGATCTCCGCGACATCGAACAACTCTTCGTCGAAACTGCCGCTCAGACATTCGGCCGCGGCGATGGCATCGTCCGCGTCGAATGGTCGCGGGCGAATGATGCGCCACCGGAGCTGATCGCGACGCCCCGCCCGTCCGGCCTCGAGCCCGACGTCTGGCGCGTCGCGCGATCCCGGGCGACGCATCCCGGCCCCGAACATCGCCGCAACACGAAATACGTTCGGGTCGACGTCTACGACATCGCTCGCAAAGAAGCCGAAGAGCCAGGGGTCGACGAAGTACTGCTTTTTGATGACGATGGATTCCTGGTCGAAGGCGGACGATCGAATTTCTTGGTTGTGACGCGAGACGGACAACTTTCGACACCTGCGCTGGAATTGGGTGCGGTCGAGGGACTTGGATTGACGCTCGCCCTCGAGAGCGTGAGGAAAATCGAGTTCGCCCGACTTCGATATGACGACATCCTCGCTGCTCGAGAACTAATGTCCGTCAATGCAGTCCGTGGTGTAGTCCCCATTGTCGAACTCGATGGCCACCCGCTCGGCGAAGAAGGAGCCGGCTCGTGGGCTCGGCGCCTCCGCGCTTCGCTCCGCGTCGGTTGATCCGACTTTATTCGATTCGCCGAAGGACGACGGATCGCCGATGGGCCAAATTTCGCCCACTGACTTGGGCCTCTGACACCTAACCTCCCGACCCGACTTCCGTTGGTCCCATGCTTTCTTGCTAGACAGCCCTCG
>CAZMFM010000063.1:0-30245 GCA_964565565.1 uncultured Spirochaetaceae bacterium
CCTACCGGATGCTCAGCCTTTTCGGCGGTACAGGGCTGACCGCCTACATGGGCACTCACGCCATCCATCCCATCAAGGAAGGTGAGAACGTTCTCGTCTCCGGCGCGGCCGGTGCCACCGGTTCGGTCGTGGCCCAGATCGCGCGGCTTCGCGGAGCCGGGAAGGTCGTCGGCATCGCAGGCGGAGCCGACAAATGCGATTGGCTGCTCAATTCGGCCAAGATCGACGGCGCCATCGACTACAAGAACGAAAACGTCGGCCGTCGCATCCGCGAGGAATTTCCGAAGGGCGTCGATCTCTTCTTCGACAATGTCGGTGGCGACATCCTCGACGTGACCTTGCCACGGATGGCCGACAACGGCCGAATCACGTTATGCGGCGGTATCTCCGGCTACAACGAAAAGGAACTCCCGCCCGGGCCGCGCAACATCATGCAGATCGTCGTCCATCGACTCTCGGTTCGCGGCTTCATCCTCTTCGACCATATCGCCCAGGCGGGTGAGGCGATCGGCCAGTTGCGGAAATGGAGCGAGGCAGGGGAGCTGGTGGGCGAAGAAGATATCCAGGAGGGGTTCGAGAACACGCCGAAGACCTTCTTGCGGTTGTTTCAGGGGAAGAACCTGGGCAAACAGTTGCTTCGCATTGCGGACGTGGAGTAGGCGGGTAGCTCGAACGTCGAGGCCGGCGCGGTGCGGCGCGGTCTTTTGCGAATGGCTCGGCCGGCGGAGTGCGGGCGGGGGGTGGCATGACGGGGGCACGGCTTTCGATCGAAAGGGCTGGATAGAGCGACTGTGGGCCTGCGCTTGACTTCGCAAAAGGCCACACCGCACCGCGCCGGCCTCTCGCGTTTGTGCTGGTGTCGGGGACACGCCCGCGAGGCTTCGGGGTGGGCGGTATGGGCCCGGGACCGAGGTGGGGTGGGCTTGATCCACCCTGCCTGGGCGGAGGATCTAGGACGCTGGGCGGACTTCGACGGGGATGGCGTTCAGGGCGGCGTTGCCACTGGCGGTGTCGAAGACTTCGTCGTCGGTGAGGACGTTGCTGGGGACACCGGGGTGGGCTTCGGCGACGGCCATTTGGATTCCGTCGACGTCGTGGCCCCAACCGTGGGGGAGTGAGACGACGCCGGGCATCATGGATGCGCTGGTTTCGATGGCGACGTTGAGCTTTCCGGTGCGTGAGCTGATCTCGCAATCCTTGCCGTCTTCGAGCCCGAGACGCGTGGCGTCTTCCGGGTTCATCAGCAAGGTACATCGCGATCGCCCCTTCACGAGTGTCGCGATGTTATGCATCCAACTGTTATTGGAGCGCACGTGTCGGCGGCCGATCAACAAGATCTGATCGTCCGCAATCGGCGTGTCGAGCCGGGCGCAGACGCGTTGCCAATCTTCGACGAGTTGCGGCGGCGCGAGTTCGAATCGTCCAGATTCGGTTTTAAGACGATTCGGGAATCGTTCGACCATGGGGCCCAGATCGACGCCGTGGGGATGCTTCGCGAGTTTCGCAAGCGAGATGCCACCGGGATTGTCACCAAAGAGATCACCCTGCCAGCCGGTGCGCAGGCGCAGATCGAGCTGTTTCCGGATCGGCGAGAGACCTTCGAGTTCGGCCAGGATTTCCGCGCGATCGCGGCCGGCGATTGGACTGCCAGCATCTTTCAGTTGTCGATCGACGCCCTCCTCGATCATCTCATTGTGGATGATTGCCGGGTCTGCGCCAGCCCCTTCGCCGCGCAAGATCAAAGCCACCTTCGCCAGGATGTCTTCGTCATTGAGGCCATCGTTTTCGAAGACCGGTGGTGAATATTTCACAAAGCTTCGAACGGCATTGGCCAGGAACGTCAACTCGTATTGCTCTTCGCAGAGTCCGGACGGCGGGGGCAGGATCACGTCCGCATGCCGCGTCGATTCATTCACATAGATGTCGATCGCCAGATAGAAATCGAGATTCCCAAAGGCCCGATCGAGCCGTTCGCTATTTGGGAAGGAACGCACGGGATTCGAAGCGACCGAAATGATCGCGCGCGTCTGGCCCTCCCCGGGCGTGTCCATTTCTTCCGCCAATCCGGCTGCCGGGAACTCGCCGTTCACTTCGGGATGACCCTTGACGCGACTCTTCCATCGACCCGTCCGATAGCCACGTCCGCCGGGCTTTTGATCATTGATCCGGGAAGCGACCGGCGAAGCAGTCATCACGCCGCCGGGCCGATCGAAATTGCCGGTCAAGATGTTGAGAATGGCGGTCATCCAAGCGGCCGCACTGCCGAACTCGACGGTATGTGCGCCCATGCGTCCGTAGACGGCTCCGGCCGCAGCGCCTGCCAGGTCGCGGGCTTGTCTTCGTGTGGTCTCGGCGTCGATGCCACAGACCCCGGCGACACGTTCTGGTGTAAAGGGGGCGACGAGGGCGCGAATCTCTTCGACGCCTTCGACCCAGGGCTCGAGTCGGCCAATCGAAACGAGATCTTCCTCGAAGAGCGTCTGGACGAGGGCGGCCAGCCAGAGCGCGTCGGTGCCCGGGCGAATGAAGAGATGTTCGTCGGCGCGAGCGGCGGTCTCGGTCTTACGCGGATCGACAACGACGAGCCGCCCACCGCGAGCTGGCATGGCCTTGAGCCGTCCGGGAAAGTCGGGCGCGGTCACGAGGCTGCCGTTCGAGGCCATCGGGTTCGCGCCGAGCATCAAGAGATGATCTGTGCGGTCGATATCGGGCAACGGAAAGACTGCTGGATCCCCCCACATGAGCCCTGAAATCAGGTGCTGGGGCATCTGGTCTACGGTCGAAGCGGAGTAGAGGTTCATCGTCCCCGCCGAGAGCACCAGCGGGCGCACGTAGAGACTCGTCGAGACGTGGTGAACGATCGGGTTGCCCAGGATCAGGGCGAGCGCAGAACGGCCGTGCGCTTCGAAAACACGACCCAGCCCACGCTCGATCTCCGCAAAGGCTTCGTCCCAGGTCGCTGGCACGAGTTCGCCGTCGCGCCGAATGAGTGGCGTGGTCAGTCGGTCCGGATCGTGATGGAGTTCGCCGAGAGTGGATCCCTTGGGGCAGATAAAGCCTCCGCTGAAGGGATCGTCTTTGTCACCGCGCACACGGAGGACCCGGTCGCCGGAGACCTCGATCGCAACACCACAGGTTGCCTCACAAAGATTGCAGGTCCGATAGGCGGTTCGCGTTTCTTCACCAGCTGTCGATTGGGGGGGCATTGCGGTCACTCCTTGAAGCTCATTCTAGTGGAATCTCAGCGCGCGGCAGCAGCCGCGCTGACGGATCCGTCAATTGACACGGCGTCACCTAAAATCTAGCCTCCCTTGACTCGGCGCCCCGGGCGAATTCATCGATCGATGAGTTCGTAAAGGCCCTGAATGCCTCGACGATCGCCGCAAAAACCGCTCCTGGAAGAGCTTGAGAAACGTGCCCGTCACACCGGACCGCGCACCCGGCAACTCGGGCGTCGGCTCGGGCAACGAGGCGAGCCGACAGGCCAGGCACACCCTCTGATCTGTGTTGGGCCTGGGGCTCTGCCTCGATCTCGTCCATGGCCAATGCTCGCCACCGCAGCGACAGCGATCCGTGCGGAAGGGACCTGATGCGCAGTTCGAAGCTCCTTCCTTTTCTACTCCTCGGTGGTGCCGCGCTGATCGTCGCGATGCTCGTGCTCGTGGCCCGATCGCCTGAAGAGCGTGAGCGGCGCGATGCGGCCCCCCTCGTGCGCGTCGTGGTCGTCGAACCGACGCCCTACCGATTTTCCGTGAAGGCTTTCGGCTCCGTCTCACCACGTACCGAGAGCGATCTCGTACCCCAGGTTTCGGGTGAAATTCTGTGGATCTCGCCCTCGCTCGCCGCAGGTGGATTCTTCGACACGGGCGACATCCTTGCCCGAATCGATTCCGCCGACTATCGGGTCGACCGCGAGACGGCCCGCGCCGCCGTCGCCCGAGCCAAGAGCGAGTTCGGCCGTGCCCGAAAAGAACGGAACCGACAGCAAAGCCTGAAGGATCGATCCGTTGCGAGTGAGTCACGGATCGACGATGCGGAAAATGCCTATCGCGTGGCCGAGGCCAGCCTGCATGAGGCGCAAGCCCGCCTCGAGCGCGCGCGCCGGGATCTGGCCCGCACTGAACTCCGCGCCCCCTATCGCGGACGCGTGCGCAGCAAAACCGTCGATGTGGGCGAGTTCGTGGCTCGCGGCAGCATGATCGCAACGCTCTACGCCGTCGACTTTGCCGAGATCCGACTCCCCGTTCCCGATCGAGAACTCGCCTTTCTCGACATTCCCCTCGGTCCGAGGCTTCTGGCGCGGGATCTTCCGATCGACAACGACGACGACAACGACGGCGGCAATGACGGAGATGGCGGCAGCGAGAGCGGCGAAAACGACAAAGTGGGCGAAGCGGGGAAGACCGGCGAAGAGGAGGCCTCACCGGCCGGTGGCTCTCCGGTGGCCCTCACAGCGGAGTTCGCCGGGCGTCTTCACCATTGGAGCGGAACCCTCGTCCGGACCGAAGCGGAGCTCGACCCGCGAACACGGATGGTCCATCTCGTTGTCCGGGTCAAGGATCCCTACGGCCTGGAGGAAATCGCGTCGCCTAACGGAGCGGATGAATCGGCCGCGCACCGCGCCGAAGAATCGCCAGCCAATGACGCGGTAGAGCGGACCGCTCCACTCGCGGTCGGCCTTTTCGTCGAAGCCGAGATCGAGGGGCACGCGATCGACCGGGCTTTCGTCATTCCCCGCGACGCCTTGCGCGAAGGCGATCTCGTCTACGTGGTCGATGCAGAAGGACGCATTCAATTCCGGGACGTCGAGGTTTTGCGCACCGAACGCGAGAACGTCGTTGTCGGCGCGGGCCTCGAATCCGGCGAACGAATCTGTATCACGCCACTCGAGGCTGCGATCAATGGGATGCGCGTCCGCGTCTATGAAGCGAAGGGACCGGGATCCGGCGAAAACGAGGAGAGCCGGGGACTGGCGACGCGTCCCGACGAGTCCGATGAGACCCTTCAATGAACGGCATCATCGGCTGGTTCGCCCGGAACCATGTCGCCGCCAATCTTTTGATGGCCTTGATGATCTTTGGCGGCCTCTTCAGCCTGCCCAATATTCAACAGAAGACGTTTCCCGATATCGACATCAACGTCATTTCGATCGGCGTCGTCTACCTCGGCGCAGCGCCTGAAGAAGTTGAACAAGGCGTCTGCATCCGGATCGAAGAAGAGATCAACGGCCTGAACGGCATCAAGGAGATCACTTCCTCCGCCGCCGAAGGGGCCTGCGGTGTCAGCGCGGAATTGATGGATGGCTACCCCGTCGATCGCGCGCTCTCAGAGATCAAGAACGCCGTCGATTCGATCACCACCTTTCCGACCGAAACCGAAAAACCGATCGTGAGTCACGTCGAGATCAAGCGAACCATCATCCAGATCGCGATCGGGGCCGATGCGTCAGAGAAATCGCTCAAGGTCTTCGGCGAACGAATCCGCGACTCACTCGCCGGGCTGCCTGGCATAACACAGGTCGAACTCCAGAACGCCCGGGACTACGAAATTTCGATCGAGGTCCCTGAAGAATCACTTCAACGATTCGGGCTCACCTTCGACGAAGTGGTTGCCGCGGTACGCAGGGGATCTCTGGATCGTCCCGGGGGCTCGATCAAGACGCCCTCCGGCGAAATTCTCCTGCGCACGAAAGGCCAGGCCTATACGCGTCCCGATTTCGAAGAGATCGCCCTTCGAACAGAGCCCGACGGAACGAGGCTGCTGCTCTCCGACGTCGTGACCGTCGTGGATGCCTTCGACGAAGAAGACCGCTTCGCCTTCTTCGACGGCAACTCGGCGGTCACCATCAAGGTCTTCCGAGTCGGCGATCAGAAGGTCCTCGATCTCGTCGACGCCGTGGAACACCAGGTCGAAGTGCTTCGCGGCCGGCTTCCCGAAGGCCTATCGCTGACCACCTGGCAGAACGCAGCCAATCAACTGCGCGACCGGCTCAACATCCTGATCAAGAATGGAATCGGCGGATTCGTTCTCGTCTTCATCGTGCTCGCGCTCTTTTTGCGATTGAGGTTGGCGATCTGGGTCAGCCTCGGCGTTCCCCTCTCCATTCTTGGCGCACTCCTGGTCTTTCCCGTCGCGGGCGTATCGATCAACGTCATTTCGCTCTTCGCCTTCATCATGGTTCTCGGGCTCCTCGTCGACGACGCCGTTGTGGTCGGCGAAAACGTTCACCGCCATCAAGAGAATGCGGAAGACCCCCTCGAAGCTTCGATTGCGGGAGCACGCGAGGTCGCAGTCCCCGTCATTTTCGGCGTGCTGACAACAATCGCAGCCTTCGGGCCAATGATCTTCGCGCCGGGCACGATGGGGCAGATCTTTGGTGTGATCGGTTTGTCCGCGGTGCTCTGTTTGATTTTCTCGGTCATCGAGTCGCAACTCGTTCTGCCAGCCCATCTCGGCCACATGAAGTGGAGCGACCCGGAAGTAATCGAGCGCGGGAACTCGATTACTGCGCGTTGGAAGAAGTTGCAGACCTTTATGGCGACGAGCCTCACGCGCTTTGCGAGAGATCGCTATCGACCCGCCCTCGATCGTGCGATCGCCGCGCGCTATTCGGTGATCGCCGGTGGAATCGGGATCCTCATGATCGCGCTGGCCACGGGCATTTTCGGGATCGGGTCGGCGCGAATGAACTTCTCATTCTTCCCACCGATCGAAAGCGACTACGTCACAGCATCGCTCATCATGCCGCAGGGAACCGCCGTCGAAGCCACAGAGCGGGCCGCACGCATGTTGCTCGAATCAGCCTACGCAACACAAGACCAGATGGACGACGAGGGCCTGAACGTCGAAGGCGAGTCGTTGGTCAAGCACATCATGTTCTCGGTCGGCGAGCAACCGATGAACCGAGGGGCGGGGCCGGGGGGATCAGCTGGACCCGTCGGAAGCCATGCTGCAGAAGTCAGCATGGCCATTCAATCCGGGGATGATCGTCCGGTCAGCGCGGCCGAGATCAAACGTCGTTGGCGCGAGCTCACACCGGCCATACCCGGGGTCGTCGAACTCGTCTTCAGCGCTGATCTCTTCAGCGCCGGCGACCCGATCGATATCCAACTTCGCTCGAATAACGTCGACCAGCTGCGTGAAGCCGCTGATCGCTTGAAGCAGCGGCTGACAACCTTTGCCGGCGTCTCGGACATCAACGATTCTTTTCGAGAGGGCAAGCGCGAGATCAAGCTGGATATCCTGCCCGCGGCCCAATCCCTCGGTCTCACCCTCGACGACCTTTCAAAGCAGGTCCGACAGGCCTTCTACGGCGAGGAGGCGCAACGCATCCAACGTGGCCGCGACGATATCCGCGTCATGGTGCGCTATCCGCGTGAGGCCCGACGGTCGCTGGCGGACCTGGAGAACCTGCGAATTCGAACGCCCGATGGGGGTGAAGTACCTTTCTACGCCGTCGCCCGTGCGGAATTGGGGCGCGGCTACGCGACGATCAAGCGCAGCAACCGCCAACGCGTCATCAACGTGACCGCGGATGTCGACGCAAAACAAATTGGGGCCGGAACCATCATTGCCGACCTGGAAGCGAATTTCATTCCACAGCTCATCGCCGACTACCCCGGTCTCAGCCATTCACTCGAAGGTGCTCAAGCCGAACAGAAAGAGAGCATCGTCGGACTCTTCAAGAATTACATCATCGCGCTGCTCGTGATCTATGCCCTGCTCGCGATACCCCTTCGCTCCTACGTTCAGCCCCTGATCATCATGGCCGTGATCCCCTTCGGGCTCGTGGGTGCGATCTTTGGCCATTGGTTCATGTTCTTTGCGCGTGCAATCTTTACGGACCAGAGCTTCAACTTTTCCATGATGTCGATCTTCGGCTTCGTGGCTTTGACTGGCGTGGTCGTCAATTCGAGCCTGGTCCTGGTCCACTACATCAACGAGCGCCGCGCTGCGGGCATCCCCCTCGAGGAGGCCGTCCGCGAAGCCGGAGTCGCCCGATTCCGGCCGATCGTGCTGACCTCGATTACGACCTTTGTCGGCCTGGTCCCGATCCTTCGCGAAACGAGCGTCTCTGCGCAATTCCTGATTCCGATGGCGACGTCTCTCGGATTCGGGGTCATCTTCGGCTCGACAATCTCACTTTTCCTCGTGCCGAGCTCCTACATCGTGCTCGAGGATCTACGCGAGGTCTTCTCGCGCAAGAAACGTGCGCTCACCCCGACCGACGCCTTCGATCGATTTGGCGCAGACAGCTCACGCGACGCCTAACATGACGTGCGTGATGGCCGTCCCGAGCAAGGCCGAAGCCCGATTCGGATTCGGCGTCTGAGCTAGAGCAGCTCTTCCGCTACGAGCTCGAGTGCTTCCGGTTGTCCCGCACCGATCAACATGGTTCCCACTTCTCGACGCTCGCCTGCCGCTTTCCAGGCTTGGAGTCGATCCCGAATCTTGTCCTTGGGACCGACGAGGTGAACGGCGTCGACGAGTTCGTCGGGAACGGCCGCGATGGCTTCCGGCTTCTGACCAGACAGGAAGAGGTCCTGGATCTTCACCGCCGCCTCTTCGAAACCGAGCCGCTTGGCATAATCGTTGTAGAAGTTCTTGTCGCGCGCGCCCATGCCGCCGATATAGAGCGCCATATTCGCCTTGACCGGGGCCATCGCCTTCTCGACATCGTCACTGACGATCACCGTACACGACGTCATCACATCGAAATTGTCGAGGCTCCGCTTGACCGCGGACTTTGCAAATCCCTTCTCGAGATGAGGCTTCAGCACTTCATCGAAGCGCTCCGGGTCGAACATCATCGGGATCACGCCGTCCGCCACCTCCGCAGCACATGCGAGGCCATTCGGGCTGATCGAAGCGGTGTAGATGGGAATCGATGGATCCCCATGGAGGATGCTCTTGAGTGGTTTGCCCAGCCCCGTCGTGCCCTCGCCCGTGCAGGGGATCTGGTAATGGCTGCCGGAGAATTCGAGCGGCTTTTCACGCGCCCAGATCTGACGAATGATCTCGATGTATTCGCGCGTACGGGTGAGTGGCTTGCCGTAGGGGACGCCATGGAATCCCTCGACGACCTGCGGACCCGAAGGACCGAGCCCGAGCTTGAAACGTCCCCCCGAAAGTTGATTCAGCGAAGTCGCCGTCATCGCCGTCATGGCGGGGGTTCGTGCTGGCATTTGCATGATCGCGGTTCCGACATTGATCGTCTCGGTCTTCGCCGCGATCCAGGTCGCCGTCGTCACTGCGTCGTTGCCGTAGGCCTCGGCCGTCCAGGCCGAATCGAAACCAAGTTTTTCCGCATGCCGGATGAGATCGAGGTTGAGGTTGATTCGTGGTCCGAAGGACATGGCACCGATTGCTAGTTTCATGGGGGAACTCCTCTGTCAGTTGGGCACATGGTCTGTTGGTCAAGCGGCCTGATCATGATCGCCGTGCTCGGCGATGATCTGCTAGTCGTCGGCCCCGGGCTTCGCGGCTATTGCTGGAGGATCTTTCCAGCATTCTCCGCAAACTTCTTCGCGCCGTCGTCATCCTTGAGCAGGCTTTTGACCTTGAAGGGGATTTCGATGCCGCGCTGGCAACCTGGCCGCTCGCGAATCGCGTCGAGCCAGCGCCTGATATTCGGCAGCCCGTCGATCGAAACCCCCGACCAGCGATAGGTTCGCACCCAACACCAGTTCGCGATATCCGCGATCGTAAATTCATCACCGACGAGCCATTCGTTATCCGAGAGTCCACGTTCGAGTACTTCGAAGAGTCTTCGCGTTTCGTTTTGATATCGATCGATGGCCGGTTGGATCTTTTCGGGGAAGTAGCGGTAGAAGACGTTGGCCTGGCCCATCATCGGACCGAGCCCACCCATCTGAAACATCAACCATTGCATGGTCAGCGATCGCCCGCGCGGGTCCGTCGGCATGAGCCTGCCCGTCTTTTCGGCGAGATAGATCATGATCGCGCCGGTCTCGAAGACGGCGAAGGGATCGTCGATTTTCCCGGAGCCCTCTGGATCGCGATCGACGATCACGGGGATTCGACCATTCGGATTGAGTTTCAGAAACCACTCTTCTTTTTGCGCGTTCGAGGACAGGTCGACCGCATGACATTCGTAGGGGAGTTCGAGCTCCTCGAGGGTGACGGAAGCCTTGTGTCCGTTCGGAGTCGGGGAGGTATAGAGATCGATCATGCCTACGCGCCCTGCATCGCCGCGAGACAACCCGCTCGCTCGAGAACCGAATCGAGCCCCTCACAATCGGCGGCCACCGAATAACGTTCTTGAATCGCGAGCAGCGACTTCGCGTGATATTTCTGGGGCTGTTGAGTGAACGTCGTGCCCGCAAGCTCCACGCTGAACTCTTCGTCCCCCGCGGCCATGGCCGTCGCATTGGCCAACGTCCATGGACAAAAGAGATCGCCCACCTGGCTCTTCAAGAATGGCGCAAGCGTCGGCTCGAGGCTCGACCAGCTCTCGAACTCGCCCTGCGCGTCGGGCCAGAGCATCCGATGGATCCAATCGAGAAGGTTCGGTGCCGCGGCTTCGATCCAGGCCGCGCCGGTCGGATCGGTCCAGGCGTTATAGATCTGACCCCAGAGCCCGAAGTCGCCAAATGCCGGGCGGCCTCCGAAGAGGTAGGGGCGGTCTGCAAGATGCGTATCGAGTAGCGCGATGGCGTCGATGAAGGATTTTTCGATCTGGGGAGCCGTCACTTCATTCGAACCCACGAAAAAAACGCGACCCGTCATACGCTCGATGATCTGTTCGCGTACGGCGAGCCGGGTGGACTCATCTCCGGGCGGTGCCATCGCAACGGCGATTCGTCCGCCCGCGGAAAGACGATCCTCCTCCCGTGCCCAGCGAAGATGGAACATCCACTTATTGCCCCACTCGTCCCCGAATTCTTCGAGCAAGCGCGAAACAAAGCTCGCAATCGGATCCTCGGGATGCGTCGAGGGCTCGGGATGAAGTTCCTCCATCGCGTCCATGATCGGTGTCGAGTCCTGAAGTCCCTGGCCAGTCGGCGTCACCACGAGCGGAATGATCGGAATCTTTGCGTATTTCTGGTAGTCGGCCATCGTCGCCGCGTTGCGCACGATCCATTGATGCGGGATCTGCTTGTATCGAAAGTAGGAACGAACCTTGACCGAGAAGGGCGAAAGCTCGACTCCGTAGATGCGATAGACGTCGGACATGGTCGATCCTCCATTCCCCTCCATCCGCAACGCACCCGATCACCGGCGGCGATGGAGGGTTGGTCACGATGGCATATTGACATGCATTGTGCCAATACGTTGCCGGATTCGAGAATGGGATGCCAAAGACGAAGCGTGTCGCCCCGAGCCAGGACGGCTCAGAGCCGGAATTGGCCCGCCTCGATTCGCTCGAAGGCCGCCAGATCGAGGGGCACATAACGCCCCTTCTCGGGATCGCGGAAATAGAGCCGGTCCGTGAGCTTCGTGGGATCGAAACCCTCGCGAACCAGATCGACCTTACGATGTTTGAAGGTTCCCGTGATCTCCATTTGTGGAAGGATTCGAATGAAGATCGGCCGCGCATAAGACGCCAGGCCTTCCTCCACGACCCGGTCCAGGGCCTCGATGTCGAAGTCATCATTCGTCACGAGCGCTGCCATGCCCGCACGCCCGTCTGTTCCCGGAATCTCGACGCCGTAGATATTGGCTTCCTCTACGCCAGCGACCCCAGAGACGACCTCGGCGACTTCGCTCGTAGCGACGTTTTCGCCCTTCCAGCGAAAGGTATCTCCGATGCGATCGACGAAAAAGAAGAACCCTTCCTCGTCGAGCCGCAATAGATCTCCACTTCGGAAATAGGCATCCCCTTTTCCGAAAGCGTTCTGCAAAACCTTCTTCTTCGTTGCACTCTCGTTGGTGTAGCCCTCGAAGCGCGTGGTCTGACTGATCTTGATCAGCAGCTCCCCCGGCTCATCGAAATCACATCGCTGACAGAATCCGTCCGGACCCCGCACGATCTCTTCGGTTTCGATATCGAAGCGTACGAGCTCGATTCCGACGGCCTTTCGTAGGAAGCCGGGGAACTGTCCGATCGCCCCCACCTTTCCACTGAAGTTGATCAGTGCAAAATTTCCTTCGGTCGCACCGTAGAATTCGACGATCCGCGGAATTTGGAATCGCTCCTGAAAGGGCGTCCAGACTTCAGGACGGAGTCCGTTGCCGATGATGACGCGAATTCGATGGCCGGTCTCGTCGGGATGCGAGGGTGAGTTGAGCAGGTAGCGACAGAGCTCGCCGATATATTGAAAGGCGGTCACTTCATGTTGCGTGCAATCGCTCCAGAACCGTTTGGCCGAGAAGCGGCGAGCGATCACCAACGTGCCACCGGAAAGCAAGGCGGCTCCGACGGCCATCATTCCGCCCGCACTGTGGTAGAGGGGAAGGCAGCAATAGCTCCGGTCGTTCTCGTTCAGCCCCATGGACTTCCAGGAGGCGATGCCCGCGACGATCGCCTTCGAGTGGCTGATGTTCGCAGCCTTTGGAAGGCCCGTCGTGCCACTCGTGTAGATCAGGAAGAGTCCATCGGCGCCGACTCGCGCGGCACGAAGACCCGGATCGACTGGCGAAGTCGATTGCTCGGCGTGCGCGGCATCGAAAGCTTGTGCTTCGGATGCGACCTCGAGCAGGACCGTGGGAATATCGGCCGAGCCTTCGATCTTCAAGCCCCCACCGCCAGCGACCAGGATCTGCGGCTTCTCTTCCAGCTCGGGCAATGCAGACGCCACGGCTTCCGCCATCTCGGCGCCAACAATCCAATGTTTGGCGTTCGCCTCGCGCATACAATGCGCAAGGCGGTCCCCAGTGAGGTTGGTATTCATCAGCGCCGACACAACACCGATCCGTGACAGGCCCAACCAGAGACCGATGAACTCCGGGCGATTTTCCATGGAGAGCGCGACGACATCTCCGCGTGAAAGTCCCTCGCTCAACGCCCAATGCGCGGCCCGGTTGGCAAAACTGTCGAGCTCGCTCCAGGTCATGCTGCCCGCTTCGCCAATCAAGGCCGGACGATCGGCTCGCGTCCTGAAATGACTTTCGAGCAAATCTGAATAGTCGACCTTGCTGTCGGCGGCCGCCTTGCGCCCGGCCAGGAGAATGGGAAGCAGAGAGCGCACGACACCGAAGTCGCGGCGAACGTCTTGAATGAGGCTCATGATCGTTGGGGTCTCCCTATTCGAATCGTTTCAGACACCAGACTACGCTCGATTCGCCCTCAAAGACAAGACCGAAAGCCATCTTAGGGTGCGAGACCGGCACGAAGCGACACCGGGGCGCTCTCGCGTTCGTGGGTGCCAGGACAAGCGCGTGCGATCTCGTTACGGAGACAGCACGCGAATCTCATCACTTCCGGCCGGCAACGAGATTGCGGTTCCGTCGCGCCCCAAGGTGATCGGGCCGGAATAGGCCTCGTCCACGCCCTTCATGAAAATCGTCGACAAGCCCGGGATCGGCATTGGCGGGACAATGTGATAGAAGAGCAAGTGTCCGACACCGGCCGCCTCGGCCGTCTCCGCCGCTTCGACGGGGCTCGCATGGTAGTCGAGCACGTCCGACGCGATCTTGGCCAACCCGTCATTGCCGACAGCCACCGCAGACTCTCGAATAACGCCCATCAATTCCGGCGAGAGCGCTTCGTGGATGAGCAGATCAACGCCTTGGGCATGCAATGCGACATTGGCGCTCTTGCTCGTATCGCCGCTCACGACGACCGAGCGCCCGCGATAGTCGAAGCGATAGCCGACCGCGGGCGCAACCGGTGAATGCTCGACCTTGAACATCGTTACGCGTAGACCGTCCTTTTCGAACACCACCGTCGCTACACCGTCGGCGGGTTCCGAAAAATCGCGCACAGAGAATCCCGACCCCGTTGGTGGCGCGATCGATGAACCATGGTGGGCCATTCGATAGGTCGAATCGAGCCGGTAGGCTTGATTGAGTCCCTGAACGATCTCGCGAATGCCCTCCGCACCGACCAGGGGAAGGGGTAGGCGATGGCTGCCAGCGGTCCAACGCAGCATCCCGAGTTCACCGAGCCCGTCGATATGATCGGAATGGAAATGAGTCAAGAAGACGGCATCGACCAGCAAGGGCTGGTAGCCGACCGCGATCAGGTTTCTCGCGGCCCCGGAACCGGCATCCACGAGGTAGAGGGAATCCCCGGCCACGATCGCAACACAGGGCGCCGAGCGAATACGATCCGGAAGCGGCCCACCCGCGCCACACAATGTCACATGAAGGCCATCTGGCAGCGCCGCAATCGGATCGGCCTTCAGATTCGCCTCGAGGGCGACACGCATCACACGAAGTGAGATCGGACCGCGAAAGAACCAGACGACCAATCCGAAACCCAGAACGAGCATCAAAAGCAGAACCAAGAACCTACGCACTTCGCCAATCCCCCTGATTTAGTGGCAGCGATTATGCCATAATCATTCGCATGGCGACGAGCACCGAATTGCCGACGGACGGGCGAATCCAGAGGTCCGAACGAAGCCGGAGTGCGATCGTCCAGGCCATGCTCGAGTTGATCGGCGAAGGCGTCCTGTCGCCGACCGCCCAACAGGTCGCAGAACGTGCCGATGTCGGCGTTCGCACCGTCTTCCGACATTTTTCGGACATGGAAACGCTCTTCGCCACCATGAACGAGCGGCTCAAATCGGAGATCAGCCCCCTCTTCGTCGAGGCGAACCAGTCGGGGCCCTTCCTGGAACGCGTCGACGCATTGATCGAACGCCGTGGTGAGCTCTTCGGAAAGCTCGGTCCCTATGTCCGCTCCTCGACGATTCAGCGCTGGCGCTCAGCCTTCCTTCAAGAGGAACATGAACGCACGACACGTGCCCTGCGCCGCGACTTGCGTCGTTGGCTACCGGAAATCGAAGGCGTTCCGAGCGATGTGGCCGACGCCCTCGAAATGATTCTCTCCTTCGAGGCCTGGAATCGTTTGCGCATCGAGCAAAAACTCGGGCTGCGACGTACGACCGACGTGATGCGACTTGCGGTTCTCGCATTGATGGAACGCCACGTCGCTGGAGCGAGCTGAACACCGAGAGGTCCACGCAAGGCTGCTCTTGGTTTCGACCGACTTCCACCGACCTAGACCGACCTAGACCGACCCAGACCGCTCCGACTCGCGACCACCCGACCCCCGATCGCAGCCAACCCTGACGCAGGCACGCAATCAGATGAACTCAGTCGGGGAAAGCTCCGTCAGGTCTTCACTCTCGCCCGTCGCACGCCAGGCCGCAACGAGACACACAACGGCGATACCCACCGCAAAGACGTGAAGGGTTGCCGCAATGGATTCGCAACGAGGCAAGACACCCCATCGGCCTAACAACCAATTCCAATCGTGAATGTGTCCGCCGACCAGAGGCAACAGCTGCGCCTGCGCATCACCGAGATAGCGTGCGACATTCATCAGACTCTCGGCGAACCAGATCCCCATCAGCCACGCTTCGAAATGCTTGCCGTCCTTCAGGAAATGTACGGCGCAGGCGACGGGAAAGAAAAGTTGGCCGATCGTGCCGCCCAGAAAATGCACGGTACGTCCCATGAAGCCGAGAATGAGATGACCGGCTTCGTGAAAGAGCAGATTTACGCCATCAATGAAGTGATACTCGTAGTCGAAGGCGAGCCAGACGACATAGACGGAGAAAAGAGCGAGCAAGGCACGTTTCGCGATCATGCCCCTCTATCGGCCGTGCACGGGCAAAACCTTTCGCTCATGGATGCGCAACTCCGGGGGCGAGTCGCCGCCAAATCGACCTCTCCCTTGAGCTCGATGCCATTTGCTAGGCTCGTCCCGAACTCGCAAACGGAGTAGAAACCATGGCCGAAACGTCAAAGACCTCGAAATTCTCGCCTGCTGAGCAGACGGCATCAACCACCTTTACCGCGATGCGCGACGCGACCCGGGAGGACTACAAGATCATTGGCCGACAATCCCGGCAATTCATCCAGGGCCTACCCCAGCGGATCCTCACCCATCTCCAGATCCTGGCCGGCGACACCGGTGGCTATGCGGTCGATCGACTCACGCACAGTCTCCAGACAGCAACGCGCGCGCAACGCGACGGGCGGGACGAAGAATATATCGTCTGCGCTTTGCTCCACGACATTGGCGACACCCTCGCGAGCACCAATCATGCCGATCTCGCCGCGACGATTCTCGAACCCTTCGTGAGCGAAAAGAACCTATGGATCGTGAAGAACCATGGCATCTTCCAGGGCTACTACTTCTTCCATCACCTCGGGATCGATCGTGATATGCGGGATCAGTTTCGAGGCCACGAATGGTGGCGAGACTGCGCCGAGTTCTGTGAGAAATACGACCAGAACAGTTTCGACCCGGACTACGACACGCTTCCCCTCGAAGCCTTCGAGTCTGCCATGAACAAGGTATTTGCGATGCCACGCAAGTCGATCTACATGGCAGCCATGTCGTCGGACCCGGCGACGGCCTAGTCCCGGTGTAGTCCCGGTGTAGTCCTGGTGCAGTCCCGGCCTAGTCTCCGGCAGGTTCCAGCCTCAAGAAATAGCGGGGCGGAAAGCCGGTCAGGATTCGAAAAAAGACGCCGAGGCTGTTGTCTCCATTCACCCGCTCGTACTCGCTACTACCGGCGACGACCGGAATCGCCCGATAGGCGCCCCGCGTGCCATTCTTCTCGCCGAGCGTTACGTGCACGTTCGGGTTCGCGAGGGCCTTCTTGTACCAGGCTCGCGGCCAATGATTGACGGCCACATAGAGCTTGTTGTCGCTCTCGAGGCGCGCGAGCACCCGATCGCCCGAATCCCCATTCTCGTCGAGCACCGAGAAGACGAGCGTAGATTGATTGGCGGGTTGAAAGAATCCGATCAACGACTCGAAAGTGGCGACGATTGCAATGTAGGCCAAGAATGCGATCACGATTCCTTTGACGATCTTCATATCGAGCTCCTTCTGATTCCGGCTGACTGGTCGCGGTGGTTGAGGGCGGTTGGGGACGAGGATTGGTGAAGCCGGATGTCGACCGACGACCTCGACTAACGCCCAGCGAGGTCGCGTTGCTGGTTGACGAAGATCGGAGAGGACCAGGCGCGCTCTTCGGTCTGCGCAAGGCATTCGTCACTGGCTGGTCTTCCAAAACATGGATCGACCTGGACACAACGACCCTCCGCGTCGCGACGACAACCGAGTGGGTCGGCGGCCACCGCAGCACTTGGCTCTTCGATTGCGCGCGCATAGTAGAGGGCGTCTCGCCCTTCCTGGGCGTAGGTCTCGTCCGCAAAGGTGGCCACACAGCCTTCGGGATCCGGCTCGCAATCGATGGTTTTCCAGGGATCCTCGACGAGTCCGACAATCTCTTCGTCCGGCGTGCGCTGGGGCGTGATCCGGACGATCTCGATCCGCGAGATCAATCGCCGCTCGGTCGACGGGTTATAACATTCGCCTTGGCAAAGGCGCGCCAAGCGATCGGGCCCAAGCGCCGACGTCGCGTCGGTTCCGCAGCCAGGACTCTGCTCGAAGGAACCGACGGCCTTGACCTGGAAGATCGGATTTTCGGCGAGTTCGACCTGGCTACCCATCGGCTTCGGTCCCCTCCCGGGCCCATTCAACAGGTCGAACCAGAGCAGGATCCGCGGACCGCTCGTTCCGTAGACCTCCTTCCGATCCATGGCATTCCAGACCGCATCGCGATCGCGGCCCTCGGAGTGGACGGCGGCCAGGCCTCCATTCAAGAAGAAGGACGAGCCACGCTCGACTTCGAAGGCAGCGAGCGGAGCGGTTCGACCGGGAATGAACTCGAAGGGAACAGGTTCCGACGAGTACTCGGGCGGATCGAACTGGAAGGCGATTGGGGTACTGCGCATTTCGCTGAAGCGTTGCTCGGTAAATTCGGTTCGTGCGACTTCCTTGTAGCCTGTTCCCGGGCGGGCCGAATGGTTATCGCTTGCAGCGATAAACCCGAAGTTGAAGCGGAAGGGGCCGCCCTCGCCGTCGTCTCGCCCTAACGCCATCATGTATTGCACGGAATTTTTTGGGCGGTAGTTGAACGAGGGCTGGAAACAATCCCGGCATTGGCCGGCGTCTTGCCAGTCGGCAATTGCGGTCGCGGGAACGACATTGGCCCCACCGTTATTCGATGCCTCAACGAAGAGTTGCCTCGCTCGCGCGGCGCGGTCAGCACATTCGTCTGCCGATTCGTCTTCGGCTAGACAGCGGGCTTCGATGATCTCCCCCGCACGCCAACAACTCGGAAGGAATCCATGATTCGGCCCCGGACAGGATGGCGTGCCATCGGATTCGAAGACGATTTCGCGAAAGGGGCGATACTCCTCTGAATTTCCGTGACCCGAGAAGACTTCGACGAGCTTCTGTCGATCCGGATCATGATTCGCGAGCGTGAGCTGTTTGTCCCATGAAGAGCCCAGCGGCGTATAGAATCCCCAGGTCGTTCCGTGAGGAATGACGAGCGAATCGAACCCCCAATCGTCGAGCTTGGCGAAGAGATCCTCGGGCGTCACCGCCGACTCGCGGCAATCGTCAGGAAGATCGCGAACCGAGACATTGGACGCACAGCCCTCGACACCGGCCAATTCCGACTGATAGGTCACGAAATCGAGTCCGCCTCGATCGCGATCATAGAGCCCATAGGCGCCCATCAAAAAGGGTGAGGGCATCATGGCGCCAAGGTCTTTGATCCCAAGCGGCGCGCCCGCCGCAATCGGTCGGGTCGGAATCTCGTCATCGTCGAGTCCGCGAATGACTACGTTCTTGTGTCCGTAATGGGTCGATGGCGTTGCACCGACCTGGGTCCACTCCCAACCGAGGTAGGTGACCAGATCGGGATTCGATTCGGATCCCGAAATTTCATTGCATTGCCGAATCGCGTCGACCGTCTCGCTCCACCTGCGCGGCGTCAAGCTGATCGCATGATCGTTGATCGACCAGAAATCAAGCGACGAGCAATGACGAGCAAAATCACAGGCGTCCGAAACCGGATGGGCGCCGTCACCGCCGGACATGGGTAGGCTCAAAGCGAAAGCATCAAAGGAAAAGGTCGAATGGACATGAAGATCTCCGAATAGGATCTGCTTCGGCCGCGCGACGTCCACCTCGAGAGCGGCCGTACGAACGGCCTGCTCCTTCTCTGCAACCAATCCTGCGTCGATCGCTCGCGCTTGCGGCGTGCCCGCGTGCTGCTGCCTCGCAAGCAGCCCACTTCCGGCGGCGTAGACAAAAACGACGATCAACACGATCACCGCAAGCAGACCCAATCCAATTTTGCGTCCCATCGAAAATTTCTCCCTCCCATCATTTCGGCCAAGCAAGTATGTGAGCCGCAAGCATGTAAGCAAGCGGGCATACGATCCGGCGAGTACACGAACCAGCGACCCGGCGAGCCAAACCACGAGATCGGGCGAAGAAGCCTAGCCGGGCATCACTCAGGGAGCCATCTTGCCAGGCTCATCGAAACCGTGCGGCTGATAGACGCCAATGCACATGTTTTCGTGCATTCCGTAGGAAATCTCGCCCGTACTGAGTTCGAAGCGACATAGCGTTTCGTTCAAGATTGCGTACTGAGAACGTTTTTCCTGTGTACTCATGTCGAAGGTGAGCCCTTCGACCACAAGTGCTCCCTTGTAATATCCGTGTCCCCAATCTTCGGTCGGGAGATAGCCGGTACCCGCTGCGAGGTAGACGGTCCTTTGCGGAATACTCTTGATCGACAACGCTTCGCCACTTTCTGCCGACAAGCGTGTCCGCGCGGCCGCCATTTCTCGCGTCCCCGACAAATAGTCAACTTCGATCTGGGGCGTCGCGAATTTCTGGATCTCGCCGACCTGCCCGATCGCGGGTACGAAGGCCGCCTCTTCGACTGTGACCTTTCCTGCATAGTCCGCCTCGTACATGACCTTGATCATGCCGCGTTCGAGTTGCAGCGGGATCCAATGGTGATAGAAACCGTGCTGACCCTTCGCAATGTCCTCGATTCCAATTCCCGCCGGTTCGCGTTCGCCAACCGGCCGGATACCCCAGGATCGGTCGCGCGCGCCCTTCCACTTGTCCGGCGTGACCTCGAATCGCTGGCCCGCAACCTCGACATGACCCGAATAACATCCGACCTGCGCATAGCGAGACACATCCATCCGTACGCGAGTGCCGTTCCGGGTAAACGTTCGCGGCTCCTCCAGCGCGGGCACCGTCCCATCGAAGCGGACATCAAAATGAAGACCCCATTCGTTCTCATCACATCGGAGTCGCAGGGACTGCAGTCCTTCGAGCACTTCGATTTCGAATGGGCCGACCCGGGTATCGAGCCGGTCATGGCCCAGGGCGCGAGACGCGCGGACGACGTATTGGTTCGTGCCGTGCGAAATCGCCACGAACGCGTCGATCACACCGAGATTCGGATATTGCCCCATGCCGGCGACCATGAAGAACTCGCCGGTCGAATCATGCATGTTGAAGTAGTAGCGATCGTAGAAATTCCGATCGCTGGTATGGACATAGTCGAAGGTCTCGGCAGTCTGATGAGCCAGATATTCGTCCATGGGACTGATCGGCATGGGGCACTCCGGGATATCGTGGGTGGCTAGATTGTTGTGGGCGTTCTTGCTGCGCCCCCTTCGCGGAGACCGATTCGGAACACTCCAGGATCAGATCGGAATCACGAAGGTCAACACTCTAGCTCGACTTGGTGACCGACCCGAGGCAGCGGTAGAGTGTCGCCACCTCGTGCAAACGACGCCCATTTCGAAAGGCCAATCGACATGTCCACAGCCAGCACGCCGCCCACCGTCTTGACCGACCTCGATGACGCGGGCGTCTTCCGAATCACGATCAACCGTCCTGAACGCCGCAATGCCATGAATCCGGAGGCCTTTCGCGCGACCGGCGAAGCGTTTGCCGAGGCGAACTCAAATCCGGCGGTGGCCGCGGTGCTCTTGACCGGCGCAGGCGAGGATTTCAGCTCCGGCCTCGATCTCACGGCGCCCCATGACACCTCCGGAGGGCCTCAGCCCTTTGAGCTCTTGATGGATTCGATCTGTGCGCTCGACAAGCCCCTGGTCGCAGCAGTCCGCGGCTGCGGGATCGGATTCGGCATGACCGTGCTCTTTCACTGCGACATCGTCTACGTCGGAAAGAATATTCGGCTACGCATGCCCTTCGCGAATCTCGGCCTGGTGACCGAGGCCGCGGCCTCGTATCTGGCACCCCTGGCGCTCGGACCGAAGCAAGCGGCGGAGCTTCTCTATACCGCGGATTGGGTCGACGCCGACCGCGCGCTCGAGTACGGAATCGCGACTCGAATCTATCCGGATGATGAAGTGCTCAACGAAGCGACCGAGAAGGCACGACAGATCGCACAATGGCCGGTCTCTTCATTGGTCGAGATGAAGCGACTAGTCAAATCATTTCATTCGGAGTCCATCACCAAGGCGCGCGCGATGGAGAACGATGCGATGGCTCGGCTCTTCGGCGGACCGGAGAACAAGGAAGCCATCAGCGCCTTCATCGAGAAGCGCCAGCCGGACTTCAAGCAATTTCGAAAATAGGGGGCGCGCAACCGCCCCCAACATTCTCGAGTTCTCGATGCCTCAAGCCCCTCAATCGACTGCTTCGAAACTCTTCAGGCCCTGGAAGCGGGAGACGTGCCAATCCGCATCACCGAAGAGGCCGTTCAACACGCGAAGTCGCTTGAAGAAGAGCCCCTCGTCCTGCTCGTCCGTCACGCCGATTCCACCAAAGAGCTGAATCGCATTCTTCTGGACGAACCATCCGCCATCGGAGAGTTGAAGCTTCGCGGCCGACACCTCGGCCTTTCGTGTCTCCACATCGGGATGATCGACCTGAATCGAAGCCAGGATCGACGCCGAGCTACATAGCTCGAGCTCCGCATACATATCGCTCGCAATATGCTGAAGAACCTGGAACGACCCGATCGGAACGCCGAATTGCTCACGCTCCTTCAAATAGGCCACCGTGCGTTCGAAGAGTTCTCGAATCTGGCCGAGCCCCTCTGCGCAGGCCGCGGCCGCGCCGCGGTCGACGGCCTTCTCGATCATGGCCAGGGCATCGCCCTCTCGACCCAATAGCCGGTCCGCTGAAACTTCGACATCCGAAAATTTCAGCACGGCGGTCCGTTGCCCGTCCATTCCTGGAACGCAGATCCGTTCGAGACCCTTGGCATCGCAGTCCACGACAAAGAGCGATAGGCCCGAGTCGTCGAGTTGGTTTCCGCCGGTGCGTGCGGCAACGATGATCTGATCGGCGGCGTGTCCGTTCAGTACCCAGACCTTCTCTCCCGAGATCGTCCAGCCGTCGCCCGATTTCTCGGCCCGGGTCAGACAATCCGAAAGGTTGTACCGGCTCTGCGACTCGGCGTAGGCGAAGGCCAGAGACGTCTGCCCTTCGATCATGGGCGTGAGATACGCCTCGCGTTGCGCCTCATCGCCGTGGTCCGAAAGGATCCCACCCGCTAGAACCACCGACGCGATGAAGGGTTCCGGGACGAGTCCACGACCGAGTTGTTCGACGATGATCGCGAGGTCGACGAAGCTTCCGCCAAAGCCACCCTGATCTTCGGGAATCGCAATCGCGAGCCAGCCCTGCTCCGCCATCTTCGCCCACATCTCGGGCTCCCAGCCGCGCTCGGTGTCGCGCAACTTGCGGAAACGGCTCACGGGCGTTTCGTTGGCCACGAATTTGGCCGTCTGGTCCATGATCATTTGTTGTTCTTCGGTGAGATCGAAATTCATAAAGTCGTCCTTGTCTTTTCTCGTGTGCTCTCAGGCGCTCGGCAGGCGAAGCAGATGCTTCGAGATGATGTTCTTCTGGATCTCATTCGATCCGCCATAGATCGTGGCGGCACGCAGATAGTTGAACTGCGAAGCGATCGCCTGTTGATGACTCGGTAGCGCCTCTTCGGGGGAGTCGAGCCAACCCATCGCGTTATGCCCTAGCGCATCCATCGAAAGTTCCGTGACTTCCTGTTGCAACTCCGTCCCGACGATCTTGAGCACCGAACTCTCGGCGCCCGGCGCATGACCTACCTGCGCCGCCGCAAGGGCACGCAGGTTGAAGATCTCGATGGCACGCAGGCGCATCTGCTTGCGCGCGATCCTTCGCCGAAACGCCGGATCGTCAAAGAGAGTCGTCGTCCCGACCGCGGTTCGCTGCGCATTCTTCTTGACCTGCGTGAGTCCCCGTTCGGATTCCGTGATGCCGCCGATCCCTGTCCGCTCGTGGCCCAACAGGGCCTTGGCCATCGACCAGCCACCATTCTCCGGGCCGACTCGATTCGCCTGGGGTACCCGCGCGTCCTTGAACCAGGTCTCGGAAAACGCGAGCGTTCCGCCGGTGGTCAGGAAGGGTTTTACGTCGATCCCATCAGTATTGTTGATGTCAACGAGCAGGAACGAAATGCCTTCCTGTTTCTTGCCTTCGCTGCTCGTTCGGCACAGCACGAAGATCCAGTCGGCGTATTGCGCGTAGGTCGTCCAGGTCTTCTGGCCGTTCAGGATATAGTCGTCGCCATCTGCCTCGGCGCGAAGCTGAAGGTTCGCGAGATCGGAGCCCGCATTCGGCTCGGAGTAGCCCTGACACCAGATTTCTTCACCAGCAAGAATCTTGGGCAGGAAACGCTTCTTCTGTTCATCGTTTCCGTATTGAATGATCAGGGGCCCGACCATCGAGAGACCGAAGGGCGAAAGCGCCGGCGCATTCGCTCGCACACACTCCTCTTGAAAGATCGAGCGCTGCGCAACATCCCAGCCGGTCCCACCCACTTCTTCGGGCCAACCGGGGGCCGCCCATCCCTTGGCGTAGAGAATCTTGTGCCATTCCATGACTTCGCTGTGTTCGAAGTTCGCGCCGTCCTCGGCGTGCTTCTTCATCGTTGCGGGCATCGCTTCGGTAATCCAGCTGCGAACGGCCTCGCGAAACTGATCCTGCTCGGGGGTATAGGAAAGATCCATTCTGTACTCCTCTCAATCGGACAAATCGGACACATCGCCAGGTCACATCAATCGACGACTGTTAGCGCGGGCGGGCCAGATCATAACGATCCGAATCGCCGTCGGAACCGACCCGATCTGACTTCAGGTCAAATGCGCGAAATTTGCTCGAGATCGTCAGCGCGGCCGGCCGGGGCGCACTCTAGCGGCCTCGAAGTCATCGGAAAACCGCGCTTGCCGAGCTAGCCCGGCAGGACTGCTCGCTCCCTGCCGACGAAATGCCTCTCCGGGGTCAACCAAGTGACCCCGTGCTGAGGCGATCCGTCGCAAGACGATCGCCGTCGGCGCTCGAACGCCCGAATTCGAAAGTAGATCACCGAAATCCTCCCATTGGGCTCCCCATTGGCGATGGTCAATGACACTCGTCAACTGACAGGTCGTCAATGAATCGACTGACACGGGGTCAAGAACGGGATGCGTTCCGTCTCAGGAAAATTGCAGTTGCCGGGTCCCCACGTTGTGGTCTCGACTGATTAAATTTTCCTGTCATCGTCTTTTTTCTTGCAATTCATTTTGCCGATGTCTTTATGAACACAGATGGACAAGAAACTAACAACGACTAAGCAAGAAACTTTCGACATCCGGACCGTGTGTGCCGAAGCTCGTACCGACTCAACGACCGCCCCCTCATCCCCCCAACGAGTCGGGGCTTCGGCTTTTCAGGGAGCACGAATCGGATCTGCCGAAGTCGAAAGTGCATGGCCGACGACGGTCGTCGCGCCGCAAACAGGAGGGGCGTCTTCATCGAAGTGGACGCGAAGAACCCGACCCTGGAATGCGAGCCTGCCGACGACCGTCGTCACTCCGACGAATTCCTACGAACAGAAAGATGAGTCCGACCCCACCGATGCCGAGTTTCTGGCGAATCATCCGCCCTACTCGCTTCCCGAGTGGCGCCCCCATGGCGTGCGCGGCGAAGGTGCATTGATGAGGTCGGTCGCCAAGTCGTTCTCCGGTCGACATTGCCGGAGGCGGACGCAGAGATGTTCAAGGGAGGTCTCTGCGGTCAAGTTGCCCGAAAGGGCAGCCGCATCCACGGCTCCCTCGTCCGACGTGTGTTAGGGCGGGGGAGACCGGAAGCGCTCCAGGACAAAGCGCGAAGGCAGGTCGAGAGGAAACTCGGGGCCCGGCTATTCGATCGCCGATACGACGTTTCGAATCGCTTGGGTCACTCGACTGAGATCAGCAGGCTCGATGATATAGGGCGGCATGGTATAGACAAGCTTCCCGAATGGTCGAATCCAAACACCCTCTTCTACGAAAGCCGGTTGCACGATGGACATGTCGACGGGCTCGTGAAGCTCGACCACTCCAATCGCCCCGAGAACACGTACGTCGGCCACCGCCGGAAGTCCACGACAGCTTTCCAGCTCCGTTCTCAGTTGATCACCAATTTTCTCGACTTGAAGCCGCCAATCGCCCTGCTCGATCAGCGACAGACTCGCGTTCGCCGCCGCACAGGCGAGGGCATTGCCCATGAATGTCGGCCCATGCATGAATACGCCGGGAGAATTCTCTCCCAGGGCTCGCCCGACCTCGTCGCTAACGAGCGTCGCCGCCAAGGTCATGGTTCCGCCGGTCAATGCCTTACCGACGCATAGTATGTCCGGCGCGACCTCTGCATGTTCGCAGGCGAAGAGTCGGCCGCTCCGTCCGAACCCGGTTGCGATCTCATCGGCAATCAAGAGCACCCCAAGCTCGTTGCATAGCGCCCGAACACGACGCAAATAGTCTGCCGAGTAGAACCACATTCCCCCCGCACCCTGCACGATCGGCTCGAGTATCACCGCCGCGATCTCGCTCTCATGCTGCCGGAGCATCTGCTCGAAACCCACGAAATCTTCATCCGTACACGCTCGACCAAATCGACATTCCGGCCGGGGCGCGAAGAGCTGAGGTGTGATCGACCCTTCGAAGAGCCCATGCATTCCAGTGACCGGGTCACAGACCGCCATCGCACCAAATGTGTCGCCGTGATAGCCGCCACGGAGGGCAAGCAGACGCCGACGGTCGGGCCTGCCACGGGATTGCCAGAACTGAAGGGCCATCTTGATCGCGACTTCGACGGCAACCGATCCAGAATCGCTGAGAAAGACCCGCTCGAGACGATCCGAGGACATCGAAACGAGTCGCTCACACAGCTCGACGGCGGGCTCGTGCGTCAACCCGCCAAACATCACGTGCGGCATGCGCTCCAGCTGTCGCTTTAGTGCGGCTTCGATTCGAGGATGCCGGTAGCCGTGGATCGTCGACCACCACGAGGACATCCCATCAATCAATTCTCGACCGTCCTCGAGCCTAATTCGAACGCCTGAAGCGCTCTCTACACCAAAAAGGGGATCGGCCCGTGGTGGCGCGTAAGGATGCCATACGACTTGATGGTCCCGTTCGACGAGCTTGGACATTCGGATCTCCCCGGGCTGCGCTGCGGCGGAAACGTAGCGCGATCAGAATGAACCGGTCCGAGCGCTTCTTGCCTAAGCTTCGCTCGACTCGTCTATACTGACCGGATGTCAGTTCCTCCAGGAGAGAGCTTGCCTTCGTCTCTTACGCCGGAAGCCCTCCGTCTAAAAATTCTCGCCGAGTCCATCCAGGAAAGCGTCGTCGAATTCAACGACCAGGGCATTATTCTCTTCGTGAGCGACAATACGGCGGAGATTTCTGATCGCCCGATCCAGACGATGATTGGCCGATCCGTTCGGGAGTTCATGGGATTCAAGGAATCCGCTCCAATGGAACGCTCCCTGCTCGAGCACGGGCGAATCACAGAGCAGTCCGTTCATACGAACGATCAACCGCGAACGACGAGCGTCGTGATGGCAGACGGTTCCAAGCGCTGGTTCGAATCGAGTGGCACTACGTACAGGACGGACGAAGGAGCGCTGCGCATACTCGTCCGAACACGAGACATTACTTCGCGTATCGAGCAGGAAGCTCGAACGAAGGAGAGTGAGATCAGGCTTCGGCGGGCCGAGCGAATCGCAAATCTCGGCAGCTGGGACTACTACCCGCGTGAGGGAAAACTCCTCTGGTCGGACCAGATGTACCGATTACACGGTCTCGTGCCAGACGCTGGCCCAATGAACCTCGAGCAGGTCCGATCGCTCACTCACCCAGACGACTTCAAAGGTCTCATGCAGCAGCTGCTCAAGGACCAGTTTTCGAATGAAGCCCACTACCGAATCCGCCGAGCAGATGACGGATCGACTCGAAATGTCTTTACTCGCGGCGAAGTCAAAAAGGACGAAGAGGGAAATGTCATCCGCGTGTCCGGTGCCAGCATGGATGTCACGGACCAGTTGGCGCTCGAAGAGAAGCTGAAGCGTGGGCAGGAGCATTTTCGTGCTCTGGTTGATTCCAACATCGCCGGGGTCTTCTTCTTGAACTACAACGGATGTGTCGTCGAGGCCAACGACGCATTTCTTTCCCTGCTCGGGTACACGAATCGTGATCTTCCGATCGACTGGGAAGACTTGACGCCTGCGGGCGAAATTGATCGTGATCGCCAGGCGCGTCATGAAATCACTGAAACCGGCATCTCCCTTCCTTACGAGAAGCAGTTCATATCGAAGGATGGGGAACTCGTTCCGATGCTAGTTGGATTCGCAAGGCTTGATCTGGACAGCGTCATGGCCTTCGCCGTGGATCTGAGTGAACGGTTGCGCGCAGAGGCCTACATCAAGCGATACCAGGCGGAGCTCGAGGAAACGATCGCCGAACGCACACTGGAACTCGTGAAGTCGCGGGGGCGACTGATCGAGAACGATCGACTCGCTGCGGTCGGCACCCTTGCTGCTGGGATCGCGCACCAGATCAACAATCCGATCGGTGCCATTCTCAATAGCGCAGAATTCGCGTTGTTATGTCGAGAAGACGAGAACGCTTCTGCTGAGTTCGAAAGGGCCTTACGTGCGAATCTGGCTGAAGCCCAGCGCTGCGCACAGATCGTCAAAAGCATGTTGCTCTTTTCTCGAGACGAGCGAACGCCTCGCTGGCCCGAAGATCTAGGCAGCGTGGTTCAACGTGCCCACCGGGCGATCACGCCCTATGCCACAGACCGATCCGCCACGATTGAGATTCGCGCGGAGCGGAAGTCGATCCTGGCCAATATCAGTCCGATCGAAATCGAGCAGGCGATCGTCAACGTCCTGCGCAACGCGATCGAATCCGGCGACGCAAACGTCTCGATCTCTCTCTCGCTCACGCAGCGCGACCAATTCGCGGAGATCGAGATCCTCGACGATGGACGAGGGATTTCGAACGAGCAGCGCGACCATCTCTTCGAGCCCTTCTTTTCCACGCGGACGAATGAGGGTGGGACGGGACTCGGGCTCTCCGTTGCCCATGGAATCCTGACCGATCACGGCGGCCAGATCCGGATCGACTCGATTCCCGGAGAAGGCACGCGGGTCGTCATGATGCTCCCGCTCGTCGAGAAGGCCATCGAACAGACTGCCGGGTAGAGCCTCGCGCCGCGGGGACCGACGGCGCCGCGACGAATCGCTACGCTCTCAACGTTCCAAGGGCGCGAGCCGCCTCCGTTAACCTCCTGACCATCCCGAGGAATATTCCATGCGCTTCAACAACCGTGTCACCCGAGACCTCGGCGTCGAGATTCCGATCCTGCAAGCCCCAATGGGTTGGATCGCTCGCTCGCAGCTCGCCTCCGCCGTCTCCCGGACGGGCGCATTGGGCATCATTGAAACCTCGTCTGGCGAACTCGATGCGATTCGCGTCGAGATCGAGAAAATGAAAGGGCTTGTCGACCAACCCTTCGGCGTGAACATCGCCCAGGCCTTCGTACGGGATCCCGACATCGTCAACTTTGTTGCAGACCAGGGCGTGCAATTCGTTACGACCTCCGCGGGCAGCCCGATGAAATACACGCAGGCGCTCAAGGACCGCGGCCTGACCGTCTACCACGTCGTGCCGACGCTCCGTGCCGCCTTGAAGGCCGTTGATGCCGGGGTGGACGGCCTGATCGTCGAAGGCGGTGAAGGAGGCGGATTCAAGAACCCCTCGCCGGTTTCGAGCCTCGTCCTACTGCCCCTCGTTCGCGACCACGTCGACGTTCCGATCATCGCGGCGGGCGGCATCTGTGACGGTGTCTCCATGGCCGCGGCCTTCGCACTCGGCGCAGAGGGTGTGCAGATGGGTACCCGAATGGTCTCGGCGCTCGAGAGTCCGGTCCACGATGGCTGGAAGAACGCGATCGTCGCCGCCGCCGAAACGGACACCGTCTTTCTCCGCGCCGACAAGGGACCAGCGCTTCGCGCTCTGCGGACGGAGTTGACCGAACGCATCGCAGCCGGAGAGCAGAACGCGATGCAAAGTCTCGCCAATGGCCAGAAGGCGGTCTATTTCGAAGGCAGGGTGGGCGAGGGCGTCGCGCTCACGGGCGAAGTGGCCGGCCGAATCGATTCGATTCGACCGGTCGCGGACATCATTGCCGATACCGTGCGTGAGTTCGCAGAATCGGTCTCGAAGCTGAGCGCTCAGCTACAGGAGTGAGCGTCCAGCCCAGTCGGCTGCGATCCTGGACCGGACCCGGCTCCGATTGATCAGCGGAAGCGATCGAGCAGACCGCCAACCGCCTTGGCGCCTTCGTCTCCGATCTGGTCTTTGAGCAGCTTTCCGATCTGGCCCTTGCCGACGGCGATTGCAGTCTGTCGCGCGAGCTCGGTCACGACGATCTCCCCGATCTCACCACCCGTCGCACCCTTTGCGCCGCCGACATTGCTCAACGCAGCCGTCGCCAACTTCGCCTTCAGCTCGACGCCGCCGATGGCTCGCGTATCCGCTTCTACGCGCCCTCCGGAAAAGCGAAGCTTCTTGATTCGCAGCCGGCTCTCCGTCGCGGCGTCGCCCGGCTCCTCGGGAGACGGCGTACTGTCCGAATTGCTGCGCGATGCATTCTTCTGCAAGACATCGAGATTCGTCTGACGCGCTTCGTTGAACTCGTAGTAGACGACGGGGGAAGCGATGAGGATTTCGTCGAGCACGATCGGATTCTGCTCGGAGAGCGAATTCAGATCGATGTCGACGGTGACTTGCCCGAGCGTAAACGCGTGCTCCCCGCTGAATCCCGGCGGATTACTCACTCGCAAGCCGAAGATACTCGCCCGCCCAGCCTCCAGATCCAATTCCACGCGATCGACGCGAACGGGCACGCCGGCCGCTTGCGATCCGTAGTCTTCGATGGCCTGCGC
>CAZMFM010000064.1:0-29492 GCA_964565565.1 uncultured Spirochaetaceae bacterium
TCGGCCGAGATCGCTCGGAGTGCATTGGCCTGGCTGGTCTTCGTGGCACTCGCGGGCATGACCGCGACGGCCCTTCCTCTACTCGCCTGGTTTCTGCGTCGACGCTTGCCTGAGGCGCGGCGGCTCCCGGTGGCCCTCGAGCCGGTCGCTTTCGGGACCTCGCAAAAGTCCCTTCATTCTCCACGCCATGCCGTGCTGCAACATCGCACGCTGATGACGACGGTGTTGATCGCTTTGCTCGCGCTCCTGGTCTTGCCCGGATTGGCGGCGCTGCGAATGCTAGGCCTAACGGCTTTGCAGGTTGCGATCGGTCTTGTCCTGCCGACCTTCGTGGTGGCTTTGCATGCGCGGCAACGCGACGCGACGCGATGATCGGTGTGGTGATGGCCGTAGTCTGGCTGGGCGTGCTGATACTTGCGCTCGTGGTCTGCGCGGTCGTCGAACGTCGCGTTAGGCTCGCCGACGTACGAGGGAATGCGCGCTGGGCGTCCGCAAGGGCTGATTGGGGCTTCGATGCCCTTCGGCCGCCGGTCGATTCTCTCGTGGTGCGCGGGCTTGCGGCCATGGCGAGGATCGTACGAGCCGGATCTTCGGTTCCGAATCAATCCGGGTCGCTGCAATCCCTCGGCCTGGTCGTCTCTTGTCTCGCTTTGCTGAGTGGGCTCGCGCTGATTCCCTTTGCCGGGACCTGGGGCGGTGGCGTTCGGGATCGGGCGCTGGCCGTCGTCGATCTCCGCTATGGGCTGCTCGCGCTGATTTTTCTGGTTCTGGTGATCGGTTTCGCACGTGTCGGAGTCGGGTTGGCGGAACGAAGTCCGTGGTCGCGGATCGGCAGCGTTCGTCTGGCAAGTCGAATGCTGGGTGGCCTTGGTCTCTTCCTCCTGGTGCTCGCGCCCCTGGTACTTGGACCCGATTCCTTTCGACTTCATGACATCGTGTCGTTTCAACAATCCACATTCTCACCATTTTTCTGGCTCCCGGAGATTGCTGGTGATGGAACGATCGAGTTCTCACGTGCCGAAGCCGCCGTCCACGCCATCCGCGGGATCCAATGGCCGCGTTGGAACCTCTTTGCCCAGCCGCTGACGGCGCTGCTCTTCTTGCCCGCCGTCTATTCGCTTACGCGACGGCCCTGGGCCGGGGATGCGATGACGGGCACCGTGGGGACGGCGGGCTTCGGTCTGGATAGCGGTCCCGTCGATCTATATTGGCATCGCCTCGAAGCGCGTCTGTCCGAGATATTTGCCGCCGCGCTCTTTGTTTCGCTCTTCCTCGGGGCCGGGGCGATTCCCTTCGTGGCCGCCGGTGAGATCGTTGCTTCATTGCGACCATTGGTCGGATTCGCGCTTCCCGCTTTCTTGCTCGTAGTTGTATCCGTCTCCGTTTTCTTCGCAAAGCTCGTACTCGTACTCGTACTCGCTACGTTCATTCGCCGTTCGACAGCGACTTTACGACCGGATCAACAGACGCGTCTGATCGCCCTCCGATTGCTTCCCCTGGCCTGGGCCAATCTCCTTCTCGTATCGGCGATGACGCTCTATTCCGAGCCCGTTGCTGGAACACTTGCGAAATCGCTTCTGGGAGATGGCTGAATGTCTGGGGCGATAGAAATCTTGCTCGGCCTGGCGCTGGCGTGTGCATTCGCGGCGATCGCGCTCGGGCGAAATTGGACGCGCTCCATTGCCGCAGGCTTTCTCTTTCTGGTGGCCCTGGGTTTCGCGCTGCTTCTCGCGGGGGCCGGATTTCTGGGACTCATCGTCGTCATTCCGGCGACGCTGATGTTCGGTGCGCTGCAACTCTTCGGGTGGATGTTGGTCGACGTCGACCGGGATCACCTTTCGCCCACGGACAGGCCGACCTCATTGGCTCGGGGCCTGGCTTTTTTGCTCCTTGGGGGCGGGCTCGGCTTGCTCTTCTGGAATTTGGCGGGGGCGGGCGCAGGATCGCTCGGTCCGTTGGCCGCCGCGGGAAGCGCGCTGGTCGGCCCGGCCGAGATCGGATTGCTTTTCTTTGGTCCGATGCGTGATCTGGTGATCCTCTTGGGGTTCGCGATCGCGGCGAGCTTGCTTGCGACTTTGCTCTTGTTGCAGGACGACGAGGGGAAAAACTAGATGGCCGCGCCGGGGGCGATGGAGGGGCTCGGAGGCAATGTTGTGATCGTCCTGGTGTCGGCCGCCGCTGTACTCTTCTGGATCGGCATGCTGGGATTGCTTTGGCGCCGGAGTCTGGTCGGGATGCTGGTGGGGATACTCTTCGCCTGGATCTCGGTCGCAATGATCGCCATTGGATTTACTTTCTCGGAGCGTGGCGCAGCCGGCTCGGCACTCGGCGGTGTCCTCGTTCTCTGTGTTTCGGCGGTTGCTTGCATGCAGCTTGCGATCGGGGTGGGCATCGTCGTCGCGCGCATTCGACGTCGTGGCTCGCTCGATGCCGATGACGCCGGATTGTTGGAAGGCTGATCGTGGGCGAATTGGAGAGCGGCGTTCCGGCTTCGTTGATTCGGTGGATCGCGATCCTGCCCTTTATCGCGGCGATCGCCCATGGACTCTTGATCGGGCTGGTCCGCGCGAAGCTGACGGATCGGTCGATCTGGGGCATCTCGCTCTCCGCGATCATCGTCTCCTTCGGATTCAGTGTGTTGACGGTCTTCGATCTGGTCGGCGTCGGACGCAGCCAACGAATTCTCGATCATCTCGGTCCCTGGATCGGCGGCGGCGTAGGCGATCGCAGCTTCAGCGCAGAACTCACCTTTCAGATGGATCCACTTTCGGCCGTCTTCTGTCTGGTCGTGACTTCGATCTCATTGGCCGTCTACGTCTACACGATCGGTCAGTTCCGCGACGGTACGTTGCCGGCCAATTCCGGCCATCGCATGTTCGCCATGCTCGATCTGCTGGTGGGTGGAACCCTGGTCCTGGTCCTCGCGGACAACCTGCTTCTGCTCTTTCTGGGTTGGACGATCGTGGGCGTGGCTTCGCAGCTTTTTGCCTCTTTCGACTACGAAGAGCACCGCGCGTCTCGTGCGGGCGCGGTCACCTTCATCGTCGGGCGAGTCGGTGATCTCGGATTGCTTGCTGCGATCCTGCTGCTCTTTGATGGGTTGTCTCGTGCGGGCGCGCCGACGCTCAGCTTTCGCGGCATCGAAGCCGCCTTTCGCTTGCTCGACGGGCAGGGTCTGGCCTGGCTGGAGTGGACCCCGGGATCGCCGCCGCTTCTTCTCGAGTTGGTTGGTTTGGGTCTGGTGTTGGCGGCGCTGACGAAATGCGCGCAATTCCCACTTCATTTCTGGCTTCCGCAGTCCTCGGTCGCCCCCATTTCGGCGAATGCCTTGATGCAATCGGCTACGACCGTCGTCGTTGGCGTCTATCTCCTTCTGCGCTTCTCGTTTCTGCTCGAAAGCGCGCCCGGTGCCCGGACGGTACTCATCGTGGCGGGAGTGGTGACGCTACTGATGGCGAGTCTTGCGGCGGCTTCGCAGTGGGATCTGGCTCGATTCGTCGCCTTGTCGACGTCAAGCATGTTAGGCCTCGTGATCATCGGAATCGGCATCGGTGCCTATTCGGCGTCTGCATTCCTCTTGCTCACCCACGCCTTCATCAAGGCACAGCTGCTTCTGGCTCTGGGCGTCGTCGTCACGACCTTGAAGGGCGAGACCGATTTGCGGCGCATGGGCGGATTGGCGTCGACCATGCGCTGGACGCAGGCGATGGTGGCCATCGGCTGTCTGGCGCTGGTCGGTATGCCGCCCTTCGCCAATTTCTTCTCGATCGAAGAATTGCTGGCCTTCATCGCGATCTCCGAGCGACCCGAGCGGTGGGGCCTGATTGCAATTATCGTGGTGTCGATCGGCATTTTGGCCTTCGCGATGTCTCGCGCCTACTTCCTGATTTTCTGGGGAAACGTCAAACAGGGTGGTCTGGTGGAAGACCGATTGCGCGATCCGGTTGGCTGGACGCAGCACAGCTTGACGGCGCTGGCCGTCATGGCGGTCGCTGCGGGTGGCCTCACGCCCTCACAATTCTGGGGAGAGCCATGGGGCGTCGATCAGATGGATTCGATCGGTCACTTCATGGCTGGCTCGCTTGCCGGAGCACCCGATCCGCTCTTGGAGGGTGCAACCCGAATCAAAATGATCATTGCCCTCGTGCTCAGCATTCTCGTGGGTGGGGGGCTCGCCGCCTGGCGTTATGCGAAGCGCGGCTACCGGGGTGAAGCGAAATCGCCTGTCTTGCGGCTCTCGCAAGGGGCGATGCGAGAGATGTTCTATATCGAGCGATTCTACGATTTCGTTTTGATCCGCCCTCTTCGTGGGCTCTCGCGATGGGCCCTGGTCGGTGTGATCGAGACGAAATTGATCGATCGGATCGTCGTTTCCGGCGGTTCGGGTCTGGCTCGTCGCCTGATCTGGAGCGGCCTTCGACGGTTGCAGAACGGGCGATTGCAAAGTTACGCACTGCTGGGGCTGCTCACGGTCCTGGTCATCGTGAGTTGGATGGTGGCTTGAGCTCATGATGGACTATTCGAGCCAGCTCATCGTCGTGATCGTGGCCTTGCCCGCCGCCTTCGCTCTCGTTCTTGTCGCGAGTGGGCTCTTGCTGAACATCGTCGGCGTGGCCGCGCTGCCCGAAGTGGTTTGGCGCGGCGTCGGTCTCCTCGCATCGACGTTGACCTTCGCTCTCGTTGTCGGACTGGTGCTCGACTTCGATCCCGAGCAGATCCAATTGCAATTCATGGCCGTCGCGGGTTGGAGTGGCAGCTCCGGTCCGCGCATGCTCCTGGGCGTTGACGGGATTGGACTCTGCTTCATCGCTTCGACGGCGGGTCTCGTTCCGCTGGCGATGCTCTCTTCGCGATCTGAGATTCATGACTCCGTTCGTAGCTGGGTGGTGGCCTGCCTGGTTCTCGAGTCGAGCCTGCTCGGCCTCTTCGCGAGTGTGAACTTTCTCTCGTTCATCTTCTTTTGGTCGACGAGTCTGATTCCCATCCTGCTTTGGATGGGACGCTGGGGCGGCCGTGGTCGCGCGAGGGCCGCAGCGAGAATCTGGACGGTCGAGTTGATCGGGCTCGCCGGGCTCTTGTTCGTCGCTTTCGTTCTGCGTGAGGCGAGTCTCGACCAGCTCGGCGTCGCAACCTTCGATCTATTCTCGCATTCGGCAGTCGATGGCGTGTCCTTGCTCGACGTGACCGTGGCTCGATCGGATCAAACGATGCTCTTCGTGGTTCTGGGACTTTCTCTTGCGACACGACTGCCGCTGGTTCCGCTGCATTTCTGGTTGCCGGCCGCGCACGCCTGCGCGCCGACGGGTCTCTCGATCTTGCTGGCGACAGGATTCGTCCAGGCGGCGGCCCTTGGTATCCTGCGTTATGCGCTGCCGCTCTTTCCCGACGCAGCGGCGGCGGCGGGGCCTGCGCTCTCGGTCCTCGGGATCATTGCCCTGGTCTATGCCTCATTGATCGCGCTCGTTCAGAAAGAGTTGAAGCGGCTGGTGGCCTATACCTGCGTGGGCTATGCGGGCTTTGCTGTCTTTGGTATTTCGACCTTGAATGTGCAGGGACTGACGGGTGCGGTCGTTCAGTTGTTGACGCATGGCATGGCTACGGCGGCGCTCTTCATCCTCGTCGGGGCGCTGGCTCTTCGGCGAGGTACGACGGAGGTCGCGGCGTTTGGGGGTTTGGCGAAGCCGATGCCCGTCTGTGCCTTCTTCTTCGCGGTGATGGTCTTCTCGTTGATTGGGCTTCCGATGCTCGGCGGATTCGTGGGGGATCTCTTCGTGTTGCTGGGGAGCCTCGAGACGCGTCGCGAGCTGTCGGTCGTCGCGCTGTTCGCGATGGTGATCGCGGCCTCCTATCTACTCTGGGTCCAACGCCGCATCTTTCTGGGACCCGTCGAAGAACCCGCCAATCGGGGCCTGATTGATCTCGACCGGATCGAACGATTCGTGCTCCTCGCCATGACGATTCCAATCGTCTTCGTAGGCGTCTATCCGAATCCCGTCTTGAGGCGTGTCGAACCCGCCGTGCTCGAAATCTTGAACCAGATGGAGACGCGGTCGGCGGCTGCTCGCGCACTCGACCAGGAGTCCGAGGGTGAGGGTGTAGTCGAGGTCGAAGTCGTCGCGCTGCCGGCCTCGCCGCCGTCTCAGCGAGGCGATCGATGAACCCGGCGTTCATTCCCGCTGTTGGGGCGTTGGCCGTATTGGCTTTCGATCTCTTGTCGAGATCGCGCGAGAGCGGACACGATGCTGCCAGGGCGAATGCGCTTTCCGGGATTCGGCTTGCCTCCGTTGCCGTTCTCGCCCTGGTCGCCGGGCTTCTCTCGTTGGGCCGTGCGGACGGCGTGCTCGACGATTTCTCCGTCTACGGCGTCGGATTCGTTTTCATCGCCGGCTTGCTCGTCTTGAGTCTCTCGTTGACCCATTTTGGCATGGCGCGATCGCGTCCGGCCGAACCGATCGCCCTCGTTCTTCTCTCCCTCTCGGGTATGGCCGCAGCGATCCTGAGCGATCATCTCCTCACGCTGATGATTTCGCTCGAATTGGCCTGGCTCCCCGTGATCGCCTTGATCTCGATCGATTCCCGAAGGCTTTCCTCGAGTGAATCGAGCCTGAAAGCCTTCTTCGCGCACGCCTTTGCGAGCCTCATTTTCGCCCATGGTGTCGCCTTTCTTTTCGGGGCGACCGGCGGCGTGGACCTCGCTTCTCTGGGATTGGGGTCGCCGCAGAAGAGTCTGTTATTCGACATTGGGGCGACCTTGATCGTTGTTGGCCTGTTGGCTCGTGCGGTCGTTGCACCTTTCCATCCCTGGTCGCCGGATGTCCATGAGGGCGCGCCGAGCTTCGTGACGGTGCATCTCGTGACCGCGTTGCAGGGGACGACCTTCTTTGTATTGCTGCGAGTCTTGCACGCACTGGCGTTAGGCGACGCGGACGCCACCGGAGAGATCGCGACGAAGATTTCGGTGTTGCTGGGCGTGCTGGGATGTCTCGGTCTTGCCTGGGGTCATGCCATGGCATTGGTGCAGGTGGGTTTGCGCCGGCTCGTCGGGTGGTTGGGGGTAGGGCAGGTTGGCTTTCTCGCTCTGGCCCTGGTCGGTGCGACGCCCGAGGGTTCTCGTGCGCTGCTACTCGCGCTCTTCGCGACGGGAATCTCGGCGGCGGGTGTGCTCGCGATTCTCTCGTCGCTCAGCCATCACGAGCGAGCCTGCGAGCACGTTGGCGATCTCTCGGGGATGATGCAGGAGAGTCCGATTCGGGCAGCGTTGCTGGCGCTCTTCTTCCTCTCGCTCGGAGGCTTCCCCGGCACGATCGGCTTCGTTGCACGGGTCGAGATCCTCACGGCTCTCGAACACGGGGGGCACCGCTTCCTGTTGGTGATGGGCTTGGCGGCGACGGTGCTTGCCTTGACAGCCGTCGGGCGACCCTTGCTCGCGATGCTCAGGCGATCGGATGGCCAGCCGCCTTCGAGCCGCGCGCTGAGCAACGAACAACTCGTGCTCACGGTCTGCGGCGCCAGCATTCTCTATTTCGGTCTGGCGCCGATCCTGAATGCGGGCGGGGCATCGAGCGTCTTCTTTGGCTGGATCGATGCGGCGGTGGCGAGCCTAGGGGGCCCGGGCTGAACGCGTGCGTGCGGCGCGCTGGATTCTGCCGAGCGTTGGACTGATCCAGGTTCCCGCCGACCAAGCCCGACCAAGCCGACCAACCTGACCGTTCCGACCAGGGTTACCAGCGCGGCTCGCGGTTCAGCAGCCTACGCTGGCTGCCATCTCGTCGCGTGATCTGAAGATCGTCGAGGAGCGCCATCAGGGGCATGGCGGTTCGTCGGCTGGTTCCGATGAACGATTTCAAGGTCTGGGTATCGAGGTCTGCACTCGGATCCGAGTCGAAATGGTTCAGCACCTTGTCGATCAGGGCGAGCACCGCACCGCGATCGAAGAAGAGTTCGTCCGGTGCGGCGACGAGCACTCGCTGACGTTCGAGGAAATGACAAATCTCCCGCAATCGCTCGGGGCGCTCGCCCGTTTCCTCCGACAAAGTGCGGAGCGCAGGCGCATCGAGGGCCGCGTCGGCAAAGCGCTTGCTCAGTCGGTCGGCAATCTGCGTCTGTGGATCATCGAGCGACGGCTCGAAACCCTTCGCCGTGACGAGCTCATCCTCGATCCGCAGGGCGTCGCCCTCGGCGAGGCGAGCGAGCAGGAAGCTGCCGGCGTCGCTGGCTACGTTGGTCGGTAGGCGGCCGGCCAGAGACGCCCGTGGCATGCCTGACTGCAAGGGTTCTCGCGTGTGAAATTCGTCGAGCGCAGTCAACAGATCTTGCATCAGGCGCTCGCTGGCCTGGGCCGAAAGCAAGACCGAGGAATCAAGTCGTATGATCGACCCCACTGCCTCGAGTTCGTCGAGGGTGTCGGCGAGCGTCTGGGCGTCGAGGCCTGTTTCGCGGATCAAGGCGTCGCTGCGAATGCCTTCCAGTCCCGCTCGCCCGATGCGCACGTCGAGGGCGTCGCTGGCTTCGCCCGTGGCGAGTCGTTCGAGATCATGAGCCAGTCCCGCATCTCGGCGGCGGCGATGGGGCGGGGCGACATCGAGGGCGATGCCACCGCCGAGGGTCGATCCGACCCCGGCATCCCGAGAAAATCCACGCAGTACGAAACGATCGCCGGGAAGCAGGGCGAGGGGTGGGCCGTCGAGCTGGATGCGTGCGAAGGCGCGGTCGCCCGGGGCGATCGGCTTGTCTCCGATCGGGGCCACGCGCGCCCGGCGCTCGGCGGTGCCGCATAACAACTCGACGGAAATCTGATCGCTGAGGCTGGTCTTGCTGGCCATCCATTGGAGGCTTGCGTCGAACATGACGGTCTCGAGGAGTGCGCCGGGTTCGGTGAGCAGGTCGCCGCGATGGATTTCGTCCTTGGCTTCACCCTGCAAGTTGACGGCGATTCGCGCTCCTGATTCGGCGACCTCGATTGATTCGCCGTGACGTTCGAGACCGCGAATCCGGGCCTTTCGTCCGCCGGGTTCGAGGACGACGGCGTCTCCGACCTTGCGCGGTCGCCCGGACCAGGTGCCCGTAACGACCATTCCGAAGCCATGTTTGGTGAAGGTGCGATCGATGAAGAGTCGGGCCGGGCGGCCATCGTCGCCGCGTGGGGGCGCTTTGCGGATCAGGTTTTCGAGGGTGGCACGGACCTCGTCGATCCCGGCGCCCGTCTCGGCGCTGGCCGAAAGGATTTCGATTTCGGAGAGTGGGCCGTCGGCGAGCAGATCACGGACTTCCTCGGCGGCGAGTTCGAGCATCTCTTCGTCGACGAGATCGGATTTGGTCAAGACGACTAGACCGCGATCGATTCCCAGCAATTCGCAGATCGCGAGATGCTCGCGCGTTTGGGGCATCACGCCTTCATCCGCCGCGACGACTAACATCAAAAGATCGAGTCCGCTCGCGCCGGCGACCATGGTGCGCACGAATTTCTCGTGGCCGGGCACGTCGACGACAGCCAGGTGCAGGCCGTCACTGAGTTCGAGGGGTGCGAATCCCAACTCGATCGTGATTCCGCGCGCCTTTTCCTCCGGAAGCCGATCGAGATCACGTCCGGTCAGTGCGCGAACCAGCGCCGTCTTTCCGTGGTCGATATGGCCGGCGGTGCCGAGGACGAGATGCCTGGGCGCCTCCGGATCTCTGCTCGTCGAGTCGGCGGCCAAGGGGGCGGCTCAGCGCGGCCCGATGCGGTCGCAGCCCATATAGGGAACGAGGGCCTTCGGGATCGTGATCGTGCCGTCGCTTTGTTGATGGTTCTCGAGGATCGCGACGATCGCGCGGGCATTGCTGATCGCGGTGCCGTTCAGGGTGTGGACGAATTCGTTCTTCTTCTTTTCGCCATCGCGTCGGAAGCGGATCTTCAGGCGACGGGATTGGAAGTCGGTGCAATTCGAAGTGCTCGTGATCTCGCCGAAGTCGCCGGCTTCCCCGCGCCCGGGCATCCAGGCTTCGAGATCGAATTTTCGATAGGCGGGCGCGCCGAGATCGGCGCTTGCGATGTCGATTACGCGATAGGGGATTTCGAGGGCGTCGAAGATCTGGCGTTCGATGGCGAGAAGTTCGGCGTGTTGTGCTTCGGAATCCTCTGGTCGACAGAAGACGAACATCTCGATCTTGGTGAATTGATGAACGCGGTAGAGGCCCTTGCTCTCGCGACCGTGGGCGCCAGCCTCGGTCCGGAAACAATGAGAGATGCCGGCCAGCCGCAGCGGGAGTTCGTCTTCCGAGAAGATCGTGTCGGCGTACATGCCACCGAGGGTGATCTCCGAGGTGCCGATCAGGCAGAGATCGTGATCGGCGATCGTATAGATCTGGCTCTCTTCGCCGCGGGGTGAGAAGCCCAGGCCTTCGATGATCTCGGGGCGGGCGACATCGGGGGTGACGATGGGGATGAAGCCACTCGGCAGCACCTGGTCGAGGGCGAATCGTTGCAGGGCGACTTCGAGCAGCGCCGCTTCGCGCTTCAGGTAATAGAATTTCTGTCCGGCCACCCGGGCGGCGTTCTCGAAGTCGACGAGATCGAGGTCGCTTGCGAGCTGGAGATGGTCCTTCGCTTCGAAATCGAATTTCCGCGGTTCACCGGAGGTCGAGACCAGCTTCCAATCTTCTTCGTTTCCGACGGGGGTTTCCGGGTGTAGGAAATTCGGCAGTTGGCGCAGCGCGGTTTCGAATTCGGCCTCGATTTCCCGAGCCTTTCCTTCGAGGGCGGAGACCTCTTCTTTCAGTCGTCGCCCCTCGACCGAATGGGCCTCTCGCTCGGCGTCGTCGAGCTTCTTCTTGCCCGACTTCTGATGTTCATTGCGCTGGCGATTGGCGTCGTTGAGGACCGTGCGCATCTCGCTCGCGCGCTGGTAGAGGGAAATGGCGACGTCGACATCGGCGTGGCTGTGTCGCGCACGACAACTCTCGACGATTTCGTCGCGTCTTTCCTGGAGGAGGCGGGGATCCAACATGGTGGCTGAGCTAAGCACACGGCCCTAGACCCTGCCATCAACCTCCGGGTCAACCCGCCATGTTTCGAATCGCACCGACCGAGGAGGCGGTCGAGACGCAGTAGGGCACGCAGACGGTCAGGCCGATCTTCCACAGGATCTTGCCCGAGATGGCCCCGGCCAGAATGGCATCGCCCTGGTTGATGGTGACCAGGATCGTCCCGACGACGAAGGCGTATCCCAGGGCACGGCGTACGACCGTCGGCCGGAGGGCGACTGCGAGAAACGACGGACGACTGTGCTCGCTGTTCATTTCCATCGGCTCGTTCCTTTTCGGGGCTGCTCTTTCGCTCTGCGAATCCTAAAGTGCCTCAATCGTTCTGTCTGTGGGACGCCTCGAGGTCCGTCGTTGCGGACGGGCAGCCGGCCCATGCACACGAAGAGGAGACCAGAAAATGAGCCAGATGTCGACGAAGCGCAGCGCGAGAAAAGGGTTTTCAAAAATGAAACTCGCGGGCCGATCAGGTCTGCGGAACGGCTCGGGAATGCTGACTTTGCTCATTCCGTGTGCGCTGCTCGTCATGAGTTGTGCCGGGACGACGGAGGTGGCGGAGGCGCCGGATGCCGCAGCGGTCGTCCTGGCGGAACGCGCGGCCGCGCGCTTCGGGGCGTTGCCGGAGGGTGTGCCGAATCCGGAAAACGTCAGCTCGCCTGCCAAGATCGATCTTGGACGAATGCTCTATTACGACAAACGCCTGTCGAAGAATCACGATGTCGCCTGCAATTCCTGTCATTTGCTCGACGCTTATGGGGTCGATGGCGAAGTGACCTCCCCCGGCCATCGCGGTCAGCGTGGCGGACGGAATTCGCCGACCGTCTACAACGCGGCGCTTCACATCAGCCAGTTTTGGGATGGACGCGAGCCCGACGTCGAGGCGCAGGCGAAGGGGCCGGTGCTCAACCCGGTCGAGATGGCCATGCCTTCCGAGGAGGCGGTGGTCGGTGTATTGGCTTCGATTCCCGGTTATGTGAGTGCGTTCGCGGCAGCGTTTCCAGAAGACGAGGTACCGCTCAACTACGACAACATGGCGCGTGCGATTGGCGTCTTCGAGCGCAACCTGATGACGCCGGGACGATTCGACGACTTCATGGGTGGGGACGCGACGGCGCTCAATGAAACCGAACGCCGCGGGCTGACGACCTTCCTCTCCGTGGGTTGCAATACCTGTCATACCGGCGCAGCACTCGGTGGTCGGCTCTACCGCAAGATTGGCTTCATCTTTCCCTATGAGACCAAGGATATCGGGCGCGAGGCCGTCACGGGAAGTCCGGCCGATCGACACGTCTTCAAGGTGCCATCACTGCGCAACATCACGAAGACCGGTCCCTATTTTCATGATGGCTCGATCACCGATCTGGCCGAGGTCGTCCGGGTCATGGGGTACAACCAGATTGGCGTGAAGCTCGAGGCTGGGCAGGTCTCGGACATCGTTGCTTTCCTGGGTAGTTTGACGGGCACGCCGAATGCCAAATACATCGCCGAGCCGGTGTTGCCTGAGAGCGGTCCCGATACGCCTGCGCCCGATCCGAGTTGAGGGTTTCGCCGACTGGGCTGCGCTCTGAGTCAATGAGGCTCAAGTTGGCCTATTCGGGTCTTAGAAGCCCTAACGCGGAACGTCACCTTCGACCGTGAAGCGATGGAGCGTGCGCTCGGCGTCGCCGTGGTCGTGTACCGCGTAGTGTTGAACGGAGCGGTTGTCCCAGAGGACGAGATCGCCGGGCTGCCAGCGATGTCGGTAGCAGATGTCGGGGGACTGGCTGAGCTGGCAGAGTTGACCTAATAGCGGTTGGCTCTCTGCGACAGTCATGCCCTCGAAAGCCACCGTGAAGGCCGCATTGACGTAGAGGCCGGGGCGGTCGGTTTCGGGATGGCGCAGCACGACGGGATGACTTTGTCCTTGCGTCTTCCAGGCTTCACCCTTTCCGGTGACTGCGCCGAGTCCGGCACCCGTGTGAATGGCGCGCAACCCTTCGAGCATCTTCTTGAACCCGTCGGATAGGCCGTCGTAGGCGAGATGTTGGTTCGCGAAGAGGGTGTCGCCGCCGACCTTCGGCAACTCGATGGCATAGAGGCCGCTTGAACGCGGGGGCTTTTCGGAGAAGCTGACGTCGGAATGCCAGACTTCGGTGATCGTCCGCTTCTTGCCATTGTTCGTGATCGGAATCAGCTCGGGATAGCCCTTTAGATGGGGGACGATCGGATGAATGAAGAGCGCGCCCCAGCGCCGGCCGAAGGCAATCTGTTCGTCCGGGGTCAGCTTCTGGTCGCGAAAGACCAGGACGTGAAATTCGAGGAATGCGGCGTGGATCGCTTTGAAATCGCGGTCCTCGAGATGGGCGAGATCGATCCCGCGAATCTCTGCGCCCAGACTGCCGGAGAGGGGATTCGATTCGATGGTCATGGGGCCATTCTAGACGGATTCGGGGGCCTTGGATAGCGAGGGTTCCACCCGGGCGGCTTGACGAATGCTCGCTCGCTCAGGGACAATCGAGGGCCTGAGCGATTGCCCGGCCGGACGTCGCTCAGATTGGACGTTGTCGACCCGGTCGCGTCTTTAGGCGCATGCCGGATCGCGACGCTCGTCGCTTCCGAATGGTCATTTCGTTCGCCGCAACTTCGGCCAGGAGAATCTGATTCATGGCTGCCAGCTCCGCTCCCGTCGCTTCGCCCGAAGATTTTCGCCTCGTCCATCCGGAAGACTACGCCGCGCACGGCTATCCCCATTCAATTTGGACGCGGCTGCGCGCAGAGGATCCCGTTTCATGGCAGGTCCAGGCGGGCAAGGCCACCGACTACTGGGCGATCACGAAACACGCGGACATCACCGAGATCGGCAAGCGCCCCGACGTCTTCCTTTCAGCGCCAAGGATCGTAATCCAGCCGACCGAGGAAGAGGTCACCAGTTTTCCCGCGACCCTGATCCAGATGGATCCTCCGATGCATGGGGATTTTCGGCAACAGATCAGCCGTCGGTTCACGCCGCGAATGCTGAAGCGGATTCATGAACCGATCGAGAAGATCGGTCGAGAGATCGTCGAGCGACTCTATGAACGTGGGGACGAGGGTGAATGTGATTTCGTCGAAGAAGTGTCGGCGCCGCTTCCGATCGCGGTGATCGCGTGGTTGTTAGGCGTGCCTGAGAGTGATTGGAAGATGCTCTTCGATTGGACCAATCAAACGATTGGCGCAGGCGACCCCGACTACCAACTCGAAGGCAAGACGCCGCAAGAGACCGCCATGGAAGCCCAGGTCGAACTTTTCGGATATTTCTCCAAGATGATCGAAGAGCGCCGAAAGAATCCAACCGACGACCTCGTCACGGTCTTCATCAAGTCGGAATACGAAGGCCGCCCTTTGACCGATATGGAAGTCCTGACCTGGTGTTTCATCATCGTCATCGCCGGGAACGAAACGACCCGAAACGGTACGACCGGAGGCATGCTCGCTTTCATCGAGCATATGCCCGAGCTTCGCCGGGTGCAGCAGGATATGGGGCTGCTCGATTCAGCGATCGAAGAGGTCGTTCGTTGGTCGACGCCAATCATCCATTTCGCACGCACGGCGACGAGGGATTATCCATTGCGTGACAAGGTTATCCGCGAGGGTGATTCGGTGGCGCTCTTCTATCCGTCGGCGAATCGGGACGAAGAGATTTTTGAGGATCCCTTCGAATTTCGGATCGACCGCAATCCGAATCGGCATCTCGGCTTCGGAGTCGGCGAACATTTCTGTCTCGGCGCGCATCTCGCCCGCCTCGAGATGCATGTCGCCTACAAATATCTGTTGCCGCGGATCGAAGAGATCGAATTGGTGGGACCCGTCGACCGGCTGCATTCGGGATTGGTCGGCGGCGTGAAGCGCCTACCGATTCGCTACAAGCTGCGCCCGGCGGCCTGACACTACACACGGTGGGACGGTGGCCCAGTGGCCCGACCGAAAGACCGCGGCGGGCGATTAACGTTTCGCTTCGTGCTTCCTCTTCTTTTTGTGCTCCCTCTTTTGCTCTCGATTCTTGTTCTGGTGGCCGTCGCGGTTGGCCTTGCGATCGAGCTTTCGCCCATGGGCGTCGCCCTTTCGATCGAGGTGGCGGCTTTGTCGCTCTCCTTTTCGGTCTAGATTCTTGTCGAGCTGGTCGCCCTTGCGCTCGAGCTTGCGCGCGCGTCGGTCGCCCTTCTCTTCGTGCTGATGCGCCTTCTGGCCGTGACCCTTCGCCCTCGCCTTTTCGGCGCGACGGTGGCCCTCGCCCCGCGTGGTCTCTGCCCGGTCATCGAATTGCTCTTCGATCCGATCGCCCTTTCGATCAAGTTTCTCTCTTTGCCGATCGCCTTCTTTGTCGAGTCGCGTTTCGGCCTGGTCTCCGCGTTGCCGCATTCGATCGACGTGGTTCTTGCCATCGTCTTCTGCGAAGGCGGCGCTTGCGCTGAGGACAAGAGAGGCGGTTAGACAAATATGGATGGCGTGGCGGAGGATGGGTCGCATGAGTTTCTTTCCTTTAGAGCGTTGAATTCATGAACAGTCGAGCGGATCACAGGTTGCGGCCGATCGCGAGTTGGATCGCTCAGCCGGCTTTCTTGCTGTCGCCTTGCAGGTCGACGAACGATCTTAGATTGCCTAGCAGCAAGTCGAGTTCCAAGGCGAATTCCGGTGGGACGGCCGAGCGGCAGACCGAGACGACGGATTCGTAGTACCAGACCTGTTCGGGCCCATCGGCGTTGAATCGTTCGAGGGTATCGAGGCCTTGCTGACGTATATCAGAAACGAGGTCACCGAGGTTGTGTCGTTTGTCACAGGCGGCGACGAGTCGGCTGGATCGTTCGGCCCCGCGAAGCTGAGCGAGATAGCGCTCCTTCCGTTCTCGCCAAGGGCCCTTCCTCTGGCCTGCCTCGGCGGCCGTTGTATCGGTGCAATCGAGCACGATCCGAAGCACCTCGGCGCCAAAGAGCGAGCCGATTTGTTGCTCGCGGTCGGCGCGCTCCGCCGGATTCTCTGCATCTTCGAGGGAATCGTGAAGCAGGGCGGCGATCGCTTCTTCGGGGCCCCCGGCACAATCGAGTACGAGTCCCTCGACCTGGAGCAGATGACTCATATAGGAAGTCGTCTTGCCCTTGCGCGTTTGATGGCCGTGCCAGCGCCAGGCCAGCCGGGTGGCTTCGAGTAGCTGCGGCTGGGCTTTGAGGAGCGCGGAGTTCGGTCCGGCTTCGTCTTGCAGGTCGGGTGTCGCTTGCGGTGATTCCAAGATTCAAACCTGTTTCATTTCGGGGGCTGCGTGGTCGTCGAAGAATTCCGTCTCGTGGTCCTTCGTTCTTAGCGCTCCTCGATCTTTCGAGCTAGACGGGAGCGAGGGGTTGATGCCGGGTATTGGGCCTTTCGATTGCAATGGCGTCGCTGGTGAAGATTTCACCTGCGCGGAGAACGATGGCCATGATGCCGGCGAGTCGAATGAGCTTTCCCGATTCGTCGCGGTGGGCGAGGCGCGGAAGCAGTGCGGGGTCGATCTGTTGGAGTTGCTTGCATGGATTGCGCAGGCCCGTCACTTCGAGGACTGCGTCGCGACCTAGCGTGAGTCGCGTCCCCGTCGACAGACCGAGCAGGTCGATGTTCGCGGTCAGGATATTCTCGCCCATGGATCCCGGGGCGACGGCGAAGCCCTCCGACTGGAGTTCGCCGAGCAGCTCCGAATGGAGTAGATGGACCTGGCGCAGGTTGGGCTGGTTCGGATCGACGGCCACCCGCGAGCGATGTCGCACGGTGGCGCCGCAATGGGCATCGCCCTCGACGCCCAGGCCCGCGAGCAAGCGCAGGGAGGGCGTGACGTCCTTCGCGAATTCGTGGACCGGGCTCTGGTGGAGACTGAGAATCGTAGGCGTCATTCGGTTCAGCTCTTCTCGATCGGCAGACCGGCCGATCGAGGGGCCGGAAGGCATGCAGAGGGTGTAGGATAGGCCCACTCGCCGCGAACTCGCAGAGGGGGCCGAATCGGATCCCGATGACAACCATGTCGAGGTTTGCTGCCACGCTCCCGAGTAGGCGGCTTCGAGCGGTGCCTTCTTGGCGCAACACCGGGCGGTCGTGATGGATGGACTTCCGAACAGTTTTGGCGCAGCGACGCGTGCTTGGCTCGCTGCGAACTTTCCGTCAGCGACCCCGGTTCAAGCCGAAGGCTGGCCTCTGCTCGCCGATCGGCGACACGCTCTACTGGTCGCACCGACCGGGAGCGGCAAGACCCTCGCCGCCTTCCTCGCCCTGATCGATCGCCTCGGTCGACTACCCGAGGATTCCTCGCCGGGCGTACGCGTGCTCTACGTCTCTCCGCTCAAGGCCCTGGTCTACGACATCGAGCGGAATCTCCAGGCGCCCCTGGCCGGGATTGCGGCGCAGGCGGCATCGCTAGAAGGGGGCGTCGCTTTTCGCACGCCGCGCATCGCAATCCGGACCGGTGATAGTTCGGCCAAGGAACGGCGCCAACAAGGGCGCGACCCCGCCGAGATTCTGGTCACCACACCCGAGTCGCTCTATCTGATTATGGGTTCGCAACAGCGTGAGACCTTGCGTTCCGTCGAGACGATCATCGTCGATGAGATTCACGCGCTGGCACCCACCAAGCGCGGCGTTCATCTCGCGCTCTCGCTTGAACGCGTGGCCCGGCGATGTACGGCCGGAGATCCGCAGCGAATCGGGCTCTCGGCGACCGCGCGACCCGCACAAGAGATCGCACGCTTTCTGGCTGGCGATCGCGAGGTCGAGATCGTCGACACGAGTCGGCGGCCCGCGATCGAGCTGACCGTTTCCGTTCCTGTTCCCGACATGACCCGGCCCGAACTCGGCGGGCGTCGAGGTGGGGATGCGAACACCTCGCCTTCGAAAGCGGGCGGTGACAGTGAACCGGATACCAGCCTCTGGTCGGCGATCTATCCGGAATTGCTCGACCTGATTCGCGCCCACAAGAGCTCGATTCTCTTCGTCAATAGTCGGGGACTCTGCGAGCGACTAGCCCATCGCTTGAACGAACTCGCGGAGGAGCCGCTCGTTCGGGCTCACCACGGGAGTCTGGCCCACGAAAAGCGTCGCGAAATCGAGACTGCCCTGGCGCAAGGGCATCTGCGCGCGATCGTCGCGACGAGTTCCCTCGAACTCGGAATCGACATGAGTGCCGTCGAATTGGTGATGTTGGTCGAGAGTCCGGGGGCCGTTTCGCGCGGGCTGCAACGGATCGGTCGCGCGGGACATTCCGTTGGCGCGACGAGTCGGGGCGTGGTTTTCCCGAAGCATCGCGGCGATCTGCTCGAAGCAACGGTCGTCGCACACGGCATGCGCGAGGGGGAGGTCGAAGCGATCTCGATTCCCGAGAACGCACTGGACGTACTCGCTCAACAGATCGTGGCCGTGGTGGCGGAGGAGCCGATCACGATCGATGCGATCGAAACGATCCTGGCTCGCACGGCGAGTTATGCGAAGCTCGGCCGGCCGCTGCTTCTTTCGGTGCTCGATATGCTGGCTGGGCGTTATCCCTCGACGGACTTTTCGGAATTGCGGCCGCGGATCCATTGGGATCGAGAGACCGATCTGCTCGAGATTCGTGAAGGGGCGGGGCGGATCGCGCTGCTCTCCGGGGGCACGATTCCCGATCGCGGGCAATACGCGGTTCACCTCGGGCCGGGTGGACCCCGGATCGGCGAGCTCGACGAAGAGATGGTTCACGAGACGAAACCAGGGGATGTCATCACGTTAGGCGCTTCGAGTTGGCGAACACTCGAGATCACTCGCGATCGTGTCATCGTGGCCCCTGCGCCAGGGGAGTTGGGCCGTCTTCCCTTCTGGCGCGGCGATGGGCCCGGGCGCCCGATCGAATTGGGCCGCGCGCTGGGTCGATTCACACGTGAATTCTTCGAACAGGACGATGCCTCGACATGGCTGGAGCAAGACTTCGATCTCGATCCGCATGCGGCCAAGAACCTGATCGACTATCTCGAGTCCGAGCGGGAGTGGACGGGTGCGTGCCCGACGGATCAACAGATCGTGATCGAGCGCTTCCGCGACGAATTAGGCGATTGGCGCGTCTGTATCTTGTCGCCGTTCGGCTCCCGGATCCATGCACCCTGGACCCTGGCGATCTCAGCGCGCCTCGCACGGCAGGGTGGTTTCGAGGCCCAACCGCTTTGGACGGATGACGGAATCATGTTTCGTTTCGTTGATGCGGATCGTCCGCCCCCGACCGAGCTCTTCTTGCCGAACCCCGATGACGTTGAGGATCTTGTTGTCGACGAACTGGGTAGCTCCGCGCTCTTTGCCTCACAGTTTCGCGAGAATGCAGCGCGGGCCCTGCTCCTGCCGCGCCGCTATCCGGGCGCGCGAACGCCGCTCTGGGCGCAGCGACTCCGTTCGCAGAATCTGCACGGCGTCGCGAAGAATTTTCGGGACTTCCCGATCATGCTCGAAACCTATCGCTCGTGTCTGCAGGATGTCTTCGATCTGCCTGGGCTGATTGAGATCCTTCACGGAATCCGGTCACGTGAGATTCGCGTCGACGATGTCGAAACGCCGTCGGCCTCGCCCTTCGCTCGCTCACTGGTCTTTTCCTATACCGCCACCTACCTCTACCAACTCGATATGCCCGCCGCGGAGCGCAGGAGTCAGGCGCTCTCCCTGGACAAGGCGATGCTTCGCGAACTGATGGGCGCGGAGGCGCTGCGCGAACTACTCGACATCGAGATCATCGACGGCGTCGAAGCGCAGCTTCAGGGAACCCTGCTCGAGTGGCGGGCGCGACATGGCGATGCCCTGCACGATCTCTTTCGTCGCGTCGGTGATCTCGAACTGGCCGAGTTGTCGGATCGATTCGACGGCGAAGCGGAGGCGCTCGATGCGATCCTTCGAGCGTTGGAAGAAACGAGACGGATTGCCCGCGTGTTGGTCGCGGATCGCGTTTGCTTCATCGCGGCCGAAGAGGCCGGGCTCTACCGAGATGCGCTCGGGATCGAATTGTCCGGACATCTGCCGGCTGCATTTCTGGAAGCGGTGAACGCGCCGCTCGAACAACTCCTGATGCGCTTCGCCAGAACGCATGGTCCCTTTACGACAGAGCAGGTCGCGACGCGCTTTGGCCTCTTGCCGGGGCAGGCGGAACCCGTCCTGAAAATCCTGGCCGCGCAGGGTCGACTCGTCGCGGGCGAATTCGATCCGCGGGGCAGCGGACTCGAATGGTGTGACAGCGACATCCTCCGTCGAATCAAACGGGGCACGTTGAACAAACTGCGAGATGAGATTTCGCCGGTGTCCGGAGACGTGTTATGTCGATTCTTGTTGGACTGGCACGGGATCGATGCGAGTCGAGAGTCTGCGTCGAAGGGGACGGATCGAGACCGGCCGGCATCTGAGTCCCGGCTGGATCAGGCGATCGATCTGCTCGAGGCCCTCCCGCTTTCCTTCGAAGAGCTCGAACGATCGATGCTACCGGCCCGGATTCCGAATTTCGATTCGCGCATGCTCGACGAGCGCGGTGCACTCGGCCAGCTCGTCTGGGTGGGTTTTCGTGCGATCGGGGAGAAAGACGGTCGAGTCGCCCTCTACCGTCGAGAGCGGATCGCAACGCTCTTCGAGGTTCCAGCCGATCAAGCCCCGTTCTCTCCGGTCGAGGCGGGGATTCTGGAAGTGCTCGAAGCGCGCGGTGCCTCGTTCTTTACGGAATTGCTCCAATCGGTCGAAGCGCCGTCGCGGGAGGAGGTCTTCGAATCCCTCTGGAGTCTCGTTTGGCGCGGGCTCGTCACCAACGACACGTTTGCGCCGCTCCGGGCTTTGGGCCATTCGACCTCTCGCCCGTCGTCGCGTCGGACGAGCCGACGGTCGGGACGTCATGCGCCGGCTTCGGCCACGTCGGGACGTTGGTCCCTTGTCGCCAGCCTGCTTTCGCATTCGAAGTCGAAGACACCGACGGAGCGATTGCACGCGCGAACGCTGCTCTATCTCGAGCGACACGGAATCGTTTCGCGAGAAGCGATGGCAATCGAGGCGCAGGCCGGTGGCTTCTCTTCGATCTATCCGGTGCTTCGTGAAATGGAAGAGATGGGTCGTGTTAGGCGAGGACATTTCGCTTTGGGGTTGACCAGCGCTCAGCTGGCCGTACCCGGAGCCGTCGATCGATTGCGGGCGCTACGCAAGGTCGGCGCCGATGACCGCGCCGTGTTGTTGGCAGCGACCGATCCCGCGCAGCCTTACGGCGCGTTGCTCGATTGGCCGGAAGGCCGTCCTGGAACGGGCCGACCGCGTCGTGCCGTCGGGGCATCGGTCGTGCTCGTCGATGGGATGCTCGGCCTCTTCATCGATGGCGGCGGGCGGCGCGTGCTTTCCTTTTGCGATGAGACTGCGGACGCCGGCGCGTCCCCGCTCGATCGTGCACTGAGGAGTCTGGTAGGCGGTGTGGCTCGCCTGGGCCGATCGGGTAGGGGGGGCACCGGGCCGCTGCGCGTCGAGGAGATCGATGGCGAGCCGGCCCGTTCTTCGCGTCTGGCCGAAGCCTTCGTTCGTGCGGGTTTTCGCACTGGATATCGCGGACTCGAACTCGATCGCTGGGGCGATCGGATGACGACGGAGCCGAGCGAGGTGGTAGAGTCCGAGATCGACAACTGAAGCGAAGGGGTGATCTGCTGGTGGACGGAGAGCAAGAGATCGAGGGCGTTGATCTGGAAATCCTCAATGAATGGATGAATGATCAGTCTCTTCCCGGCGACCGGATCGGTGTCGTCGACCGGCTCATCGGGGGCACCCAGAATATTCTGCTTCGCTTCGAACGAGGTGGGCGGCATTTCGTGTTGCGTCGTCCGCCGATCCACAAGCGCGCCAACAGCGACGAGACGATGCGGCGCGAGGCGCGGGTGCTTGCGTCGCTCAAGGGAACGAATGTTCCGCACCCCGAGCTGATCGCGGCCTGTGGCGATGAGGCGTTGCTGGGAGCGGCCTTCTACTTGATGGAGCCGGTCGACGGCTTCAATGCGACAGCCGGCCTGCCCGAACTGCATGAAGGTGATCCGGATATTCGGCGGGGGATGGGTTTCGCGATGGCCGATGGCATCGCCGCGCTCGGTTCCGTCGACTACCTGGCCGTTGGTCTCGAGGGCTTCGGCCGACCCGAGGGCTTTCTCGAGCGGCAGGTGCCGCGTTGGCAGCACCAGCTCGAGAGTTATGGCGAAATGGAGGGCTATCCGGGGCCCGAGATTCCCGGCGTCGACCGGATTGCGACCTGGCTCGAAGCGAACCGACCGCAAGATTTTCACCCCGGCATCCTGCACGGCGACTATCACATCGCCAATGTCATGTTCTCCTTCGATGGACCCGAGCTGGCGGCGATCGTCGATTGGGAATTGGCGACGGTCGGCGATCCCTTGCTGGATCTCGGAGCACTCGTGGCGAGCTGGCCCGATGCCGAGGGGAAAACTCCCCTTGGAAATACGGTTGGAATGGTTGGCGGGCTGCCCAGCGCGGGGGAACTCGTCACCCGCTACGGCGAACGTTCTTCGCGCAACCTCGACGCGATCGATTGGTATGTCGTGCTGGCCTGCTATCGGCTCGGAATCATCCTGGAGGGCACGCATGCCCGGGCCTGCGCAGGGCGGGCCGATCGTCAGACAGGAGACCTGCTCCACAAAGCGACGGTCGGGCTCTTCGAGCGAGCGCTGACTTTTCTCTAGGGACTTTTCTCTAGCTGGTGCAGGGCCCACGGCCCCGGGCATTCGCAGAGTGGCTCTTCCGAGCGCTGCTCGGACAGCTGCTAAGGTGCCGCCCATCATGGATTTTTCACAGCTTCCGCCGATCAATGCCGCACTCAATGCGACGGCCACCGTGTTGCTGTTGATCGGGCGGTGGTTGATTCGGCGCGGAGACGTCGTTCGACATCGTTTGGTCATGATGGCTGCGTTCGCGGTGTCGAGTCTCTTTCTTCTTTTCTATGTGAGTCATAAAGTCTCGCGGAACTTCGAGAACACGACCTTCAATGTGGAGGGTTGGGCGAAAGTCGCGTATCTGGTGTTGCTTGCCTCCCACGTTCTGCTCGCGATGACGATTCCATTCATCGCGATTGCGCTGATCCGGTACGGCCTGAAGGACGATCGGTCCCGTCACCGTCGGCTGGCTCGAATCGGCTGGCCACTTTGGATCTACGTCTCGGTGACCGGCGTCGTCATCTACTTGCTGCTCTACCCATTCAACCCGCCGATGGTCTAGGCCGCGAACCGAAGCGCGATGGCTGTTCACGCCATTTGTGCCGCAAATCGTTGCGGCATCGGTTCGGGTTTCGCGGTACTGGAATTCAACCCTTCTTACTAGCCTTACTAGGCAGTCATCAATGGTCGAGACGGTTTCACCGGATTGGAGCCCGGTTCGCGGTCCTGGATCTTGGGCCTCTAGGCGATCGTCGATCGTTTCACACTGTTTCAGAGCTTGACCGGGTTGCGCTCGATGGGCTATCTCACTCCAGCGCGCGCCTGACGCGGCTGGTCTACGCGGCAAAAATCGGAGTAAATTGGGCGTTACGATACGCCGAGATAGAAAGGCCCGGTGGCGCCGAAGGCACCATGTCTTCGGGCGAAGCATCGGGCGGTTGCGGATCGGTGAGTCCAAAGGACCAAGGATCTAAGGGATCAAGGATGAGTCGGATGAAGATGACTTTCCCCATCAACGTCCTTGTGGCGATCATGTCCAGCGCGGCCGTCATCATTGCGATGCCGGCGTCGGCGGAGGATGATGGGCGAGGCAAGGCGTTGTTTGATCTTTGCTCGCAATGCCACAAAATTGACGGCAGCGGTGATCCGCTTGCACTCGCGCCGTCAATCGCTGGGCTGGGAACGTGGTACGTAGAGAAGCAACTCAAGAATTTTCGCGCTGGTATCCGTGGCGCGCATCCGGACGATCTGCCCGGACTACGAATGCACCCCATGGCTCTTCAGCTCGTCAAGGACGAAGACCTCTCGGCGGTTGCATCGTACGTTGGCAGTCTTCCCCCCAAGAAGCCGGCTCCTACGCTTGAAGGTGGGGATGCGATAAAAGGGGCCGAACTCTACAAGCCCTGTGTCGCGTGCCATGGCGTCGATGGTAAAGGTGTCAAGCAGCTTGCTGGTCCCGCACTCGATCACGCAAGTGACTGGTATTTGCTCGAACAGCTCAAGAAGTTCAAGTCGGGAGTCCGTGGCGGTGATTCTCGAGATGCAAGTGGCGCTCTAATGGGCCCCATGACATTCGCCTTGGTCGACGAACAGACCATGAAGGACGTTATCGCATACATCATGACCCTCGCGCCCTAGGCGTGGATAGGGCAAGTGCGTTGGCAGCCGAGGAGAACATATTCTATGTCGAATGAGAGTAATTCCGACCAAATTGCTGCTGTGGGCTTCTGGCTGACCATCGTTGGTGTTGGCGCTTGGATCACAGTGGTCTTCGTTTTTATTCTCTAAGGAGCAGGCCGAAATGTTCGGACCCTACAAAGTCGAAGCCCTATCTACCTTCGCTGGTGATATTGACGGTGTGATCATCTTGGTCACCATCTTGGTAGGCTTCTGGTTTATCCTGGCCCAAGGCGCGCTCATCGGCTTTTGTGTTCGCTTTCGGCGTCGCAATGGCCAGCCCGCACAGTACATCTCCGGTGAAAACAAGCAGGAAATGAAGTGGGTCATGATTCCATTGGCCCTGATCGTCTTGTGTGACATCTACATCGCGCTTTCAGACGGGCCGGTGTGGGCAAAGGTGAAAGAGGATCTCCCGGAGCCGTACCGCGTTGTCAATGTGATTGCTCAACAGTGGGCTTGGACATTCGTTCATCCTGGTGCGGATGGAACGATCGACACAGCCGACGATGTAGCCACGGTCGGCGAGATGCATGTCGAAGTGGGCAAGGTCTATCACTTCAAGCTTTCCTCTCGAGACGTGCTCCATAGCTTCTCTGTCCCGGTTTTCAGGCTAAAGCAAGACGTGATTCCGGGTCGGGTCATCACAGGATGGTTCGAGGCGACCGGTACCGGTACCTACGATATTCAATGCACTGAAATCTGTGGAATCGGTCATGGGCTCATGCCGGCAAGAATCGTGATCGAAACCCCTGAGCAACATGCCGCCTGGGTGGCGGAAAACTCGCCGATCTCGTTGGCAGATGCTGATCTGTCGCGCTTGGTGCAGGAGTAACAATGGCCGAGAGTATTCCCGTGAGCCACGATGAGGCTTCCCACGACGACGGCCATCATGAGCCGTCCGGCCTGATCAAATACATTTGGTCTACGGATCATAAGATCATCGGCATGCAGTACCTGTTTACCGGCATGTTCATGGCCTTGATCGGAGGCTTTTTTGCGTACGCCTTTCGGATGCAGCTCGCGTTTCCCGGTATCGAAGTTCCCGGTTGGGGCGGCGTAACTCCGGCTGACTACAATGCCTTGGTTACGAACCACGGCACGATCATGATCTTTTGGGTGGCGATGCCTGTTCTAATCGCGGCCTTCGGAAATTTCTTGATTCCGCTTATGATCGGCTGTGATGACATGGTCTTTCCGAAGCTGAACAGGCTTTCCTATCAAATCTTCCTACTCAGCGCGATCATCCTGCTTGCTTCGTTCTTTGTACCGGGCGGTGCTTTCGGCGGCGCTTGGACTGCTTACCCGCCACTGTCTGCAGTGGCCGGTTATAGCTTGACGCCGTGGGGTGCACCTCTATGGCTGCTCGCGGTGGCGCTCGAATTCGTTGCGTTTCTGATGGGCGGGATCAACTTCATTACAACCACCATGAATTCACGCGCTCCGGGAATGAAAATGTACGACATTCCTATGATTGTGTGGATGATCGTGATCGCAAGCGTCATATTCATGCTCTCCGTGGGCCCTCTCATAGCTGGCGCGGTCATGCTGCTCTTCGACCAGGTGTTGGGGACTGGCTTCTACGATCCGGCACGCGGTGGAGATCCGGTGCTTTGGCAGCATCTCTTCTGGTTCTTCGGGCACCCCGAGGTTTACGTCGTCCTCCTGCCGGCCATGGGGATCGTGATCGAAATCATCACGGTTTTCTCACGCAAGAAGTTCTTCGGCTACAAGCCGGTGCTCTACACGACCTTCGCCTCCGGCGTGATCAGTTTCACCGTCTGGGCCCATCATCAGTTCATCGCGGGGATCGACCCGAGAATGGCCCACATCTTTACGATCACGACCCTGTTGATTTCGGTGCCAATCGCCTTGATCGTATTTTGCTCGATCGCGACGCTCTACGGAGGCTCGATTCAATTCAAGACCCCGATGCTCTGGGCCTTGGGCTTCATCTTTGAGTTCTTGCTTGGTGGCGTGACGGGTATTTATCTAGGTGCCTCGGGTGGCGATATCTATTTCCATGATTCCTATTTCGTCCTGGCGCATTTTCACTACACATTCTTTCCAATCGCAATCATCGCCACCTTTGCGGGCGTGACTTTCTGGTATCCGAAAATGTTCGGACGGCATTTGAACGAAACCCTCAGCAAGCTTCATTTCTTCGGAACGATCATTCCGTTCAACGTGATCTTTATCCCGCTGTTTGTTCTCGGCCTCGGTGGGCAACACCGCCGAATCTACAACTACCAGCTCTTCCCAGATCTTGCGTCTCCCGAATATCAAGACCTTCGGGTGCTTGCGACCGTCGCTCTGCTCGTGATGCTCGGCTTCCAAGTTGTGTTCCTCTACAACTTCTTCAGCAGCTTGGTCCGAGGCCGCAAGGCGGGCAAGAACCCCTGGGAATCCAATACATTGGATTGGACAACGGAGTCTCCCCCGCCGCATGGCAATTGGAGTGAGCTGCCGACGGTCTATCGTGGCCCCTATGAATACAGCGTTCCCGGCCGAGAGAGTGATTTCTGGCCGCAGAATGAGCCGAGCTGAGGCCTTCCGAATGCAGGAGCTGAAATGAGACCGGTTGCAACAACGCGTAGCGTTACAGGTATGCCCACTGGGCGACTCGCCATTTGGTGGCTGATCGCATCGGAGATCGTCATCTTTGGCGGTTTGCTCGCGTCCTACATCATGTTCCGTCTTGCTCATGACGCTTGGGGAGAGCAGGCGGCCCAAACCAATACATGGATCGGCGCCTTCAACACGCTTGTCCTGTTGACGTCGAGCCTTTCTGCTGTCCTCGCGCATAAGGCCGCCGATGAGGGGAATGGACCGAAGGCAGCGCGGCTCTTGTACTTTACAATGGCCGGTGGACTGACGTTTCTAGTCGCGAAGTCCATGGAGTGGACAACCGAAATCCAGCACGGCTACACGATCACGTCGAATACCTTCTGGTCGTTCTACTACACTGCGGCCGGGCTTCATGCTCTCCACGTGATCGCCGGCATCATCACGATGGCGATCGTGGCTTCGGCAGCGAAGAAGAATCAAGAGCTCCAGCGGGTAGAGTACATTGGGCTCTATTGGCATTTCGTCGACCTTGTTTGGATCTTCTTGTTTCCCCTCCTATACATCGCGAAGTAGGATCACCATGTCTGAAGAGCACACTCACCACCCAAACTACGTCAAGATATGGGCCGTTCTAGTTGTTCTTCTCGCCATCAGCGTTACCGGGCCGATGTTTGAAGTTCAATGGCTCACGCTCGTCACCGCTTTTGGGATTGCGTTGGTCAAAGCCTATCTCGTGATTGTGAACTTCATGCACATCGGAGCCGCCAAGCGGTTCGTCCCTTATTTGATCGTAGTCAGTCTGCTCTTCATGCTCCTGCTCTTTGCGGGGGTGGCACCAGATGTGATGAAGGAAAACGGCAAGAACTGGGAAAAGCCGAATTGGGCCCAGGCGGCGACCGATGAGGCCGACGGGGAACACCAGCACCACTAAATTGTCGATGATTCGGTGTCCGCCGGTCAGCGGGCATTACATGATTCGCTGACGGCCACGCCGGAAGAACCGTAGATCCAACCATGACGAGCCAAACGATCCGCCCAGTGTCCCTTCCCGACGGTTCTCCGCGGACTTTGATTCTTCCAAACGGAATCTTGGGCATGCTCTTTTTCGTTGGCACGGAAATCATGCTCTTCGCAGGCTTCGTGAGTGCCTTTACTGTCTATCGTGCTTCGGCTCCCGTCTGGCCTCCGCTAGACCAGCCTCGTCTCCCGTTGGAGGAGACCGCCCTGAATACGGCAGCGTTGCTCGCAAGTGGCGTACTGTTGTTCTTGGCCAGTCGATTGCTGCGCCAGGGTGATCGAGAGAAGGCGACTCGTGCGCTGCTTGCTTCGATTCTTCTCGGCGCCTTCTTCGTCGTTTTCCAGGGGGCTGAGTGGGTCGCGCTGCTTGGGGAGGGCCTCACGCTAACCTCGAGTAATCTCGGCGCCTTCTTCTATTTGATCATCGGCGTGCACGCCATTCATGCGGTGGTGGCGATTGGAATTTTGATTTCCGCATGGCTGCGCCTTCGGAGCGGATTCTTGCCGCCAACTTTTCTGGGGAGCGCCGAGATCTTCTGGTACTTCGTAGTCGGCGTCTGGCCTGTTCTCTACTTGCGGGTTTATCTATGAGAGCCGGAATCGCCAAGCGGCTTGCGCTAGGAGCCATTCTCATCGTTCTTACGTCGGCACCGAGTGTGGCCGATGCCTGCTCGGTCTGTTCTACGGGCCGGGAAGATGAGAACCGCGTCGCCTTTCTGCTGACGACGGTCTTCTTGAGTGCTCTGCCTTTAGCGATGATCGGCGGTGCCATCTGGTGGTTCAGGCGACGTATCCGGGCAATGGAGAAAGACGAATCTACGCTCGGCGCACCCGATACCGCCCGATTGGCCGACCTGCTTCCAGGTTCGCTTTAGGTCTCAGATTCTGTAGGGCCTCGGTCCGTATCGTCCGAGTTGACCGGACAGGGGCTCGATGTTGCAACGATGCTGGCGCTGGCCAGCTCAAGATCAAAGACGATCCGCGCTTCACCCCGCTCCAATTGCTCGATGATCTGAGCAACTTTCTCCTCTAGTGTCCAGTCTTGCCCTGGTCCCTCTTGGTCCCTCCTTTCGTCACCTCTTCCGTCTCCGTAGTCGGTTCCTTCTCTCGTAACGAACTCTTCGACCAAGCCACGTAACGCCTCGGCTGAGAGTTGGTCGAGTTCCAGTTTCACGCCCGTCTCGGATGCGTCCGACATGTCGGTGGTCCTCCAGTGGCTCGGTCGTGCATGATTGTCAGCGAGAGTAGACGGATCATGGCTTCGAGTCAGCTAGAGGAAAGCGACCGGCAGACCTCTCTCGGGCAACAATTTGGGAGCTCGCGCCACTTCGGGCTACTCTCGCGTCGCAGCGGATCGAAAGCGGTCACACGAACACAGGTACTCTAAGCGGCAGGGAGAGAAAAGGATGCTGAAGTGGCTTCTGGGATTTGGACTCATCGTCTTGATTGCGATTGGAGTCGGTGGCTATTACCTCTATTCGAATCTCGATGTTCTGATTGCGCAGGCCATCGAAGACTACGGATCGCAAGCGGCCGGCGTGCCCGTTCGCGTCG
>CAZMFM010000065.1:0-29329 GCA_964565565.1 uncultured Spirochaetaceae bacterium
ACCAAAGTTCTGGAACAAGATCTGCCTAACGCGACCGGACCAGGCAACGGCGCGTGGAAGCAAGGACAACTCGTCACGCATGAGCACGGCATCCGCCCCCATGCGGCTCAGATCACAGCCACTCCCCATCGCGATCGAAACATCGCCGGCCTGCAGAAAAGGTCCATCGTTGACGCCGTCACCGACGACAACAACCCGCTCTCCCTTGGCCTGGAGTGCTCGTACCCTGTCCACCTTGCCCTCCGGCGTGGCTGCCGCGCTCGCCACTTCGAGCCCGAGTCGCTCGGCGACGCGGAAGGCGAAGGGGCTTGGATCCCCACTCAACATCTCGAGGGCGAGATCTCGTTGGCGCAATGCTTCGATCGCAGCCGGCGCATCGGACCGAATCGGATCTTCCAGCGCGAACCAGGCCAGCGCCCCCTTCTCGTCCGCCAACAAAACCCACGCAAAGGCGGCATCGTCGGGGATCGTGGAATGCGACGCGTCCGCCGCATCCGCCAAGGCCCATTCTGGGCGGCCGATCCGGTAGTGCGTGTCGCCGAGTTTCCCTTCGACGCCAAAACCCGGAATGGATCGAATCGACTGAGGCGGCCCGAGCACATCAGCCGTCGCGAAAGACTCCAGACCGACCTCCGCCGCCATATCGCCCGCGGCATCGCCGAGGATCGCTCGCGCATAGGGATGCTCGGAGTCCCGCTCGAGGCGCCGCGCAATCGCCAGCATTTCCGCGTGATCGTGGCCTCGGACGGGAACAATCCGAGTGACGGTTGGATGGCCGCGCGTCAACGTACCCGTCTTGTCGAAAATGAATCGATCGGCAGTCGACAACCCTTCGAGCACCCGGCCGCTAGTGATCACGAGCCCAGCCTTCGCCAACGCGTGCGTCGCCGCGGCAATCGCCGTGGGCGTGGCGAGGCTCAGCGCGCAGGGACACGTCGCCACGAGAACCGCGAGCGTTGTCCAGATCGCGCGGTCGGGTTCGAGGTAGTGCCAGACGATCCAGTTCACGAAAGCGATGCCTAACACGCTTGTTACGAAGACTCCGGCCAGGCGATCCGCCATCTTCGCGATCGGGGGTCGCTCTGATTCGGCGCGTTCGATCAAAGCAACGATCGAGGCCATCGTCGTCGTTTTGCCCACACGCGTCGCTTCGATCAGCAGGGGCGATTCGACGTTGATGCTCCCGGCGATGACAGCGGCGCCGTCGTCGACCGAGCGCGGCCAGGGTTCACCTGTCAGCAGCGCCTCTTCGACGGCACTTCGTCCCTCGAGCACAAAACCGTCCGCGGGCAAGGATTCGCCGGGTCGCACGCGAAAGTGATCCCCTTCGACGAGCGCGTGCGCGGGAATGATTTTCTCGCCGTCGGCCCGGACTCGCCGCGCGATCAAAGGTGTCGCGTCAATCAAGCGCCGGGTCAAAGAAGAGGAGCGATGTCGGATTCGCATCTCGAGGTAGCGACCCACACCGAGAAAGAACGTGAACATGCAGACAGAATCGAAATAGACCTCACCGCGGCCCGTCCAGGTTGCGAAAACGCTCACCAGATAGGCGCCGCCGATCGCCAGTGAAACCGGGACGTCCATTCCCGGCGTGAGCATGCGCATTTCGCGCCACGCAGCGCGGAAGAAGGGTCGTGCTGAAACCAGGACGACCGGTGTCGCAACGATCAGCCCCATCCAGCGCATCAATCCGATCGTGCCGGCCGACATGCCCTCGAAGGCACCGGCATAGAGCGCCACCGAGTAGGTCATGACGTTCATCGCCCCGAGCCCGCTCACCCCGAGGCGAATCAGGGCCGAGCGGTTCTCAGTGCGCTCGAGTTCCCGTCCACCGCCGGGCCGATCCGGCCGCGCGGCAAAGCCGATCTCGGCCAGCCGAAGAATGACATCGCGCAGGTCGAGGCGACCGGGGTCCCATTCGACGTGTATGCGACGCGAAGCCAGACTGATGCGCACAGCCTCGACCCCTTCGAGTTCACCGAGATGTCGTTCGATCACCCAGACACAGGCCGCGCAAACGAGCCCTTCGACCAACAACGATACGGTCGACACGGCCGAATCGCCGTCCGTGCTCCGTTCGACGAACCCCTGCTCGAAATCGGGCGCCCCCAGATAGGCGACGCGCTCTGCGACGTCGGGAAGCCTGGCCGCCGCAAGGCCGGTCGGCGTTTCCCGCCGCAAATACCAATCCGACAGACCCTGCGCCTCGAACATCTCCGCGACCGCACAACAACCGACGCAACACATCGGCCGCGCTTCTCCCAGGACCTGCGCGCTGAGCCTGAGCCCCTTCGGAACCGGGAGCCCGCAATGGAAGCAATTTGCAGGATCGCTTCCGGCGATCGAAAGGACCGGAGGCATCGACGAGGTCGAAGAGGGTCTAGGCGTGTCGGCCGACATCGTCAGCGCTCTGTGTCGCGAGCTTCCTGGCCTGTCGGCAAAGAGGAAGTCGGCACCTCGATCGGGGGACGGACTCGAACGTCGACGTCCCGTCCGCGATAGGCGATGGCGACGGTCACGAGGCTACCGACGACCGAGATTCCGAGCAGAACCACGATGAACCATGGCCAGAAATTTTGATACCAGGGCGATCCGTATTGCTCGGGCTTCGAATTCATTTCGTCTCTCCTATCGGCAGGTGAAAACGGCTCGCCTTTTCGACGACCGTCCCGGGCAACCCGACCGGCTCGACCCGGAAGACGACTTCGGTTGATTCCGCTGCCTGTGCCGCACCCCCGGCCAGTACAAGCCGAATTGGAAGCGATTTGAACTCGCCGCCGGCAACACGAATCCTTTGGGGTCCTTTGTAGGCGAGGGGCAGCGGGCTTTCGAACTCGATCTGGTACTCGCGCTCAGCAGATTCTCGATTGGCGATGCGCAGCGTAAAGACGTTCTCGACGCTGCCGTCCCAATCCTGCCGATAGAGGCGATTTCGATCACGTGCGACTTCGAATCCGACCGGAACGCGATGTGAAATGGCGAAAGAGAAGGCGCCGACCATCACGACGATCAGACCGGCATATCCGACCAGGCGTGGACGCAACCAGTGTCGTTGTTGGCCTACGTCTTTGTTTTCCGAGCTGTAACGCACGAGGCTCGTGCCATAGCCCATCGTCGCCATCACATCCGTGCAGGCATCGACGCACGCTGCACAGCCAATGCATTGATATTGAAGACCATCGCGAATATCGATACCGGTCGGACAGACGTTTACGCATTTCATGCAGTCGATACAGCTGCCTAGACCGAGCGCCTCCGGATCGGCGCTGCGCTTGCGACTTCCTCGCGATTCACCCCGCTCGACGTCGTAGCTGATGATCAGTGAATCGCGATCGAACATCACGCTCTGGAAACGGGCGTAAGGGCACATGTGAAAACAGACCTGCTCGCGAAGCACGCCCGAAATGAGAAAACTTCCGGCCGCGGGAACGACGAGTGCGATTTTCTCCAACCGGCTGAGTTCGAAACTCAGGATTCGTGGGATGAGTTCTCGGATCGGCTCGAAGAGGCCAACCAAAGTCAGGGAGATCGATAAGGCGAGCCCAGCCCAGAGCGTGTATTTGAGGAGTTTCTTGCCGATCTTGCGTAACGACCATCGGCCACGATCCAGCCGCATACGCGCCGCGCGGTCACCCTCGACGAAGCGTTCGATCGAAAAGTAGACCAGCGTCCAGATTGTCTGCGGACAAGCCCAGCCGCAAAAAACGCGCCCGGCCGCCACGGTGACCGTGAAAAGCGTCAGTGCCGCGATCAACAACGCCCATGCGAGCAGGATGAATTCTTCGGGGACGAAGGTGGCCCAGAGAATCGTGAAGCGACGGTGTTCGAGGTCGAGCCGGAAGCCGGGCTCGCCATTCCAGATCAGCCATGGAGCGAGATAAAAGACGAGCAGCAGAATCGCCAACACGACACGGCGCGAAGTCTGCCAACCACCCTTCACCCAGAGCGGATAGATCTTCTGCCACTTCTCGTAGAGGCTGACCGTAACCGGCCCATCACTGTTAGGCTGCGGCGGCACAACCTCCGGATTTGGGCTGGTTTCGGCGCTACTCATCAATCTCCCTCTAAGCCACCTGCCGAACGACTATAGACGTAGAGCGCGGCCAAGTGAATCCGTTCGGGGGAAAGGAGGTTGGCATGGGCTGGCATCTGGCTCTTGATACCTTCCTTCATGGCGCGTTCAATGTCTTCGCGACGCCCGCCATGGAGCCAGGTATTGTCCGTCAAATTTGGGGATCCCATCAGCGGATTGCCGGTTCCATCGGGTTTGTGGCAGGCACTGCAGATCATCGCGAATTGCGCAGCGCCCCGAGTCGCCATCTCGGCGTCGTGATCACGGCCGCTCAACGACAAGACGAATTCGGTCACGTCGGCGACTCCAGGGTCTCCACCAATCGCCGCTGCGAAAGGCGGCATGAATCCATTCCGCCCAAGCGTGATCGTTTGCACGATGGTCTTCGGATCGCCGCCAAAGAGCCAATCTCCATCGGTCAGGTTGGGGTAGCCGGGCCCACCCCGGGCATCCGACCCATGACAGGTTGCACAGTTATTCGCAAAAATCCGGCTCCCCATTCCCACGGCGCGCTCTTCGCCGACGAGCTCCTCGATCGGCCTTTCGAAAAAGGCCCGGAAGATTGGACCGTATTCGGCGTCGGCCCGTGCGTTCTCCGCACTGTGCTGACCATCGGAGGTCCAACCGAGTACACCCGGGAAGTTGCCGAAGCCTGGATAGAGAACCAGGTAAAGGGCTGACCAGACAATCGTCACCACGAAGAGCCAGGTCCACCAGGCAGGAAGCGGATTATTCAGCTCCTCGATGCCATCGTAATCATGCCCAGTCGATTCACCCTTTTCCTGGGGATCGATCTGAACGGATCGATTCGCCCAAAGCAGCCAAGCACATCCCGCAACATTCAAGACCACCAGAAAGATGACGAAAAGGCTCCATCCCGTACTCATGCCTGGTTCTCCTCGGCCTTTTGCTTGGTGTCGTGCTCGGTGCTGTGAGCGGTGTTGTGCTCGGTATCGCAGTGCGCGCCGTCGTCCGTTGGTCGAGGCTCCTCATCACCGAAAGCCAACAGCCCGTCTTCTTCGAACCGGGCTCGATTCTCAGGCCGATAGGCCCACCAACAAATTCCGATGAAGGTCACGAGCGTCACCAACGTGATCACGCCACGAAGTAGTCCCAGTTCCGGCATCTATCGTGCTCCCTGAAAATGCGTGCCCAATTGCTGGAGATAGGCGATCAGAGACACCATCTCGGTCTGACCTTCGACGGCTGCACGGGCACCCTCGATCTGCGCATCCTCGTAGGGCACACCGACCGTTCGCAGTCCACGCATCTTCGCCGCCGTGTGTTCGCCGTCGAGTTTATTCGTCGCGAGCCAGGGAAAGCCCGGCATATTCGACGCCGGAACGACATCGCGTGGATTCATCAGATGGGCGCGATGCCATTGGTCGCTGTAGCGCTTGCCGACTCGCGCGAGATCCGGACCCGTGCGCTTGGAACCGAAGAGAAAGGGATGATCCCAGACTGATTCGCCGGCGACCGAATAATGCCCATAGCGCAATGTTTCGGCGTGTAGGGGCCGAATCATCTGGGAGTGGCATCCGACGCAACCCTCGCGAATGTAGATGTCACGCCCCTCCAACTCGAGCGCCGTCAGCGGGCGAAGATTCTCGACCGGCTGGGTAACCGAGTCCTGGTAGAAGAGGGGAACGATTTCCGCGAGACCTCCGAGGCTGATTACAAGGATCACCCCGACGAGCATGAGCCCGATGTTCTTTTCGACAATGTCAAAATTCATCGATTCACCCCTGACCTGAAACAGCTTCGGCTTCACCCTCGGCGGCCTTGCTCATCTGGATCGTCTTGTAGGTATTGAATGCCATCAGCAACATGCCCGCGAAGAACGCGGTCCCGCCCATCAGGCGTCCAACGTAGAAGGGCCATGTCGCTTCGAGCGATTGCACGAAGGTGTTGGTCAACGTCCCGTCGTCATTGACCGCACGCCACATCAAGCCCTGCATGACGCCGGCGATCCACATATTCACGACATAGAAGATCACGCCGATCGTCGACAGCCAGAAATGCGTATTGATCAATCGAACGCTGTACATCTGCCGTGTGCCCCAGAGATGCGGGATCAAGTAGTAGAGCGAGCCGATCGTCATCATCGCGACCCAACCCAGCGCGCCGGAATGGACATGTCCGATCGTCCAATCCGTATAGTGCGAGAGCGCGTTCACGGTCTTGATCGCCATCATCGGCCCTTCAAAGGTCGACATTCCGTAGAAGGAGAGCGCAACGACCATGAAGCGGATCACCGGGTCGTCTCGAAGCTTCTCCCAGGCGCCAGAGAGCGTCATGATGCCGTTGATCATGCCACCCCAGGAGGGTGCCAATAGGATCAGGGAGAAGACCATTCCCACGGACTGCACCCAATCGGGGAGCGTCGTGTAGTGGAGATGATGAGGTCCCGCCCACATATAGACGGAGATCAAAGCCCAGAAATGAACGACGGAAAGTCGATACGAATAGACGGGACGCTCGGCCTGCTTGGGAACGAAGTAGTACATCATGCCAAGGAAGCCAGCGGTCAAGAAGAATCCGACGGCGTTATGTCCGTACCACCACTGCACCATCGCGTCGATCGTGCCGGGATAGACGGAATACGATTTCCATGCCGAGACCGGAATGGCTGCGCTGTTGACGATGTGAAGGACAGCCACAGTGACGATGAAGGCGCCATAGAACCAATTGGCAACGTAGATATGCGGAGTGCGCCGCTTCATGATCGTGCCGAAGAAGAGCACGGCGTAGGCGACCCAAACGACGGTCAGCAACAGGTCGATCGGCCATTCGAGTTCGGCGTATTCCTTCGAGGTGGTGATGCCGAGGGGCAGCGTCACGACGGCACCCACGATCACGGCCTGCCAACCCCAGAACACGAATTGCGCGAGTCCCCGGGAAAGGAGCGGTGTACGGCAGGTGCGCTGCACAACGTAGAGCGACGTCCCGAAGAGCGCGCAGCCTCCGAACGCAAAGATCACTGCGTTCGTATGCAAAGGACGCAAGCGCCCGTAGCTGAGATAGGGAATGTCGAAATTCAACTCCGGCCACGCCAATTGCGAGGCAAGAATCACGCCTACGAGCATGCCGACGATGCCCCAGACGATCGTCATGACTGTAAATTGGCGCACTACCCGATCGTCGTAGACCAGCTCGTGCGTTTCCGCCGTTGCCATTGCGATTCATCCTTCCACACCGAGTGACGGAGTCCGACTCCGACCCCGGTTAGCCATTGCAACGATCAGCGGCGACCGTCGCCACGGCTCATTAGCAACTCCCGTGCCGAACAACGGACCGGATCCGCCAACTGGCGGATCACTTGGCCAATTGGGCCCTAGACACTGGAGTTTGGTCCTCTCGCGAAATCCCTCGTCGACAAATCAAGCCGCCCCGAGTCGAGCAAGCCCATTTTTTCCGACGCAGCGCGTTATTTTTCGTGACATTTCAACACGAAAATCACTGAACCGAGTCAGCGTACCTCAGCCGAATCACGCTAACGCCGGAATTCGTCGCGTGGGGAATTTACTCCAAAATTTCAGCAGTCGATCACTCGGTGGCGGAATGTCGAATGCGAAACTGCTCGTGACAGCCATGGCATCGATTCATCAAAGCGCCAAAGTGTTCGGCTGTTGCAGCAACGTCATTGCTCTTCGCGGCCTGGACCATCTTGATCAGATCTCGATGGAAGGCCTCGTCGAGCGCAAGAAAGGACTCCAGCTGATCGGCACCGGCGGGAAGCATGTACTCGCCTTTCTCGATGGCCGAGCGCGTGTCCCCGGCTGCCAGATGAACGGCGTGCAATTGCGCGGGGAGTCTTCGTACATCGCCGGCCGCAATCCCATCGACTGCCGTGCGCATCGCATCGCTTAGCAATCGCATCTCCACCTGAACGGGATTCACCATGGTCACCGACTGGCCCGACGCGCTCACGTCGGCACCCAGGACGACGACGAGAGCGGCCAAGAATGCGAATCCTTCCACATGCTTCATCTTTTTCTCCTCCGTTTTCACTGGACCCATCTTGTATTCCCTTATGCCGCGATCTACAAGTGCGACATGTAGTCTCGCCATGAGCTAGAATGACACTTTCTTGAAAGCGATTTGTGTTATGAGAATCGAATCAGATCGCCGGGACCCGGATGGAGGAACGAAATCTCCTCCCTTCGAGCTCTCCGACTCGGCGCCCTCGGACGGCCCAGCCAGGCCATTCGAGCGGGACGCTTGCTCACGAAACCCTCCCGAACTATCTGAGCACACGCCGGATGCGCCTTCCTTCGAACGACTGCCGATCTCCCCTAACCCGGCACCCATGAAATCGCCAATGGACGCTGCAACCGTTGGTGGCAGAGCAGACGGCCGAGCGGGTCAATGATTGGTATGGCGGTTGCAGTCAGTCCCGGTGTCGACTCCTTGTTCTACTTCTACTTGGCTCGGAGTTCGAAGCCTTGGCTATTCGCCGAGCGCGCGACGGACACATCCACATCAACGTACGACCACACCACCATTGAACGAAAGAGGGGCTAGAAGAATGACGCTCGCATCCATTACCCGGAGATTCAAAAGCTCGAGGACCTGGGCCACTTTACTCTTGATGGCGTTGATCTCGTCACTCGTTTGCGTGACAGCGAGCGCCGAAAATCTGCAACAGGTCATGAAGAGAAGAGGTTTGAGCCAGACGGATATTCTTGCGGCCGCCAAAACCTATACCCACACCGGTGGGCGTGACGAATTCATAGCGTTCGCGTCCGGAGGCCAAAGTGGCCATATCATTGTCTATGGCATCCCTTCGATGCGCATCCTCAAATACATCGGCGTCTTTACGCCGGAGCCATGGCAGGGCTACGGCTTCGAAGACGAATCGAAAGCCGTTCTCGAGCAGGGCCGAATCGGTGGCCGCGACATGAACTGGGGCGACGTTCACCACCCAGCACTCTCCGAGACGAACGGCGACTACGACGGCGAGTTCTTGTTCACGAACGACAAGGCCAACCCGCGACTCGCCGTGATCGATCTCGAGGATTTCGAGACCAAACAGATCGTCGTGAACCCGATCTTCCAGAACTCGCATGGCGGTGCCTTCGTCAGCCCGAACACGGAATACATCATCGAGGCCGCACAGCTCGCGGCGCCGCTCGGTGGCGAATACCAGCCTCTCGAGCTCTTCAACGAAGAGTACCGCGGCGGCGTGACCTATTGGAAATTCGATCGTGAGAAGGGACGGATCGATGTCGACAATTCCTTCTCGATCGAATTGCCGCCCTATTCCCAGGACCTCTCCGATTTCGGCAAGGGCCCTAGCGCTGGATACTCGTTCACGAATTCCTTCTGCTCCGAACGTTATGTTGGCGGCATCGAGCGTGGGCGACCGCCTTTCGAAGCGGGCTGCTCCGCCAAGGACACCGACTATCTCCATGTGATCAATTGGCGAAAGGCCGTCAAGGTCGCTGCGGGCAAGAAGTCCGTCAGGATCAATGGGCACACCGTCATTCCGATGAGCGTCGCGATCGAAGAGGGCCTCATCGTCCTGATTCCCGAGCCCAAGAGTCCCCACGGTATCGACGTCTCTCCCGAGGGCACGCATCTGGTCGTATCCGGCAAACTGGATAGCCATACCTACGTATTCGGCTGGGACAAGATCAAAAAGGCCATCGATGCCAAGGATTGGGCGGACAAGGATCCCTACGGCATTCCGATCCTCGACATGAAAAAGATGCTGAACGTGCAGGTTCCGCTCGGACTCGGCCCGTTGCATTCACAATACGGATCCGAAGACGGCGTCATCTACACCTCGCTCTATGTCGATTCGATGGTGGCCCGATGGAATTACAAGACCGGCAAGCTGATCGATCGCCTGCCCATCCACTACAACATCGGCCATCTGATGACGATGCACGGCGATACCGTGAAGCCGCGTGGCAAATACCTGGTGGCCTTGAACAAGCTGGCCATCGACCGATTCAACCCGGTTGGCCCGCTTCACCCCCAGAACCACCAGCTGATCGACATCGGTGACAAGAACAAGATGAGCCTCTTGTACGACATGCCGATTCCGTTAGGCGAGCCCCACTATACGGTGGCCATCGAAGCTGGTCTCTTGAAGCCTAAAATTCGCTACAAGAGCGGAACGAATACTCGAACTGGTGAGATCTCTCCCCACAAGACCCGCGCCGGTGAAGAGCGGACGGTTCGCAAGGGCAACAAGGTCGAAGTCTGGGGTACCTTGATCCGGTCGCATATCACGCCGGAAATCATCGAGGTCAAAGTCGGCGACGACGTCACGATCCATCTCACCAACCTCGAACGTGCAGAAGACCAGACCCACGGCTTCACGATCAGCAAATATGGAGTCAACGGTTCCTGGGAGCCCGGCAAGACAGCCTCGCTGAGCTTCAATGCCCATACGGCCGGCGTCTTCCCCTACTACTGCACCGAGTTCTGCTCGGCACTCCACCTGGAGATGCAGGGGTACCTGCTGGTGAAGCCCAAGGGCTTCAAGGCCACGGTCGGCAAGCTCATGCCAAAGGAAAAGTACACGAAGGCCGACTACGAAAAGCAGGTCGCGACCAACGTCGAAACCCAAGCGGTCATCGACAGCGTGGTCGGGTTCATCCTGAGCCAGAACTACAAGGACTTCCCGGAAGTGATCGCCCTCGTAGAAGATGCGACGGATCAGCTCGGTAAGATCGACGACGTCAAGGTGAAAGCCGAAGAAGCCGTTGCGCAAGGCAACTATCACAGCGCCACGCTATGGGCCGGTCAATGGTGGCAATACCAGGTGAAGGGCGCAGACATCGGGCTTCGCGCCAAGACCTATCTCGAGCAACACGGCTCGAAGACGGTCGGGAAGTAGCCCTCGCCAGAAACCTTCGAGCGCCGGAGTCGGATATCGACTTCGGACTCCGGCGCCCGAACAGTTTCGATCCAGGACGGAGCATGGAAGGAAAGCATGACCATGAGAATTCTTGAACGACAGCTGCTTCTTGCAGTGTTGTGGGTATCGATCGGGCTCGGGGCCGCCTCGACGGTGTTTGCCGAAACGCCGGACGGAGCGGCGCTCTTCAATCAGCGAACGTGCTTCACCTGCCACGGGAAAGACGGGAAAACGCCGATTCTTCCCTCCTATCCATTGATTGCCGGCCAGAACGCACAATACGTCCTCCAGCAGTTGAAGGACATCAAGAGTGGCGCGAGGGCCAACGGAAGTTCGGCGGCCATGGCCGGTGTGATGCATCTTGTGAATGACGAAGAGATGAAAGTACTTGCAGAATATATTTCTACACTCGAGCGCTAATGACCCGCTTGAATACGAAGACGCGTATCAGCAAGACGAGCACGAAGACGAGCAGATTGCCGAACACATCGCCGAACGAAGAAAGGAAGATCATGTATTCCCTGGAGAAGGTTTTTCGCGCCGCAAAGATGGCCACCCTGATCGCAACCGCCAGCCTACTGGCAACCGCGGCAATGGCACAGGTCGCACCCAAAGGTTCCGGCATCGAGAGCGACGACTACGAGTGGAACAAGATGGAGGGCGGCGAGAAGGAGCTTGCCCTCACGCTGAAAGGCGACATTGAAAACGGCGAGGAAGCCTACGAGATCTGTTCGGGCTGCCATCTCCCATCGGGTGCCGGTCGACCGGATGGCACGTTCCCTCAACTCGCCGGCCAACACCCCGTCGTGGTCATCAAGCAGATCGCGGACATTCGCGCCGGCCGACGCGACAACGTGATCATGTATCCATTCGCCTCCTCTCTGATCGATCAACAGGAACTCGCGGACGTGGCCGCCTACATCCAGACCCTCCCGATCCCGACGGATAACGGCAGGGGCCCGGGAACGAATCTCGAAGAAGGGAAGATGCTCTACGAACGCGATTGCGTGAAATGTCACGGCAAAAAGGGCGAAGGGGATGCGGTCAAATTCTTCCCGGTGCTCGCCGGCCAGCACTACAAATACATGCTTCGGCAGATCGGAGAGATTGCAGAGCGGAAGCGCCGAAATGCCAACCCCGACATGGTGAAGATCGTCGAGAAGTACACCCACGAACAGCAAATCGCCGTCGTCGACTATATGTCGCGGCTGCACTGGCCGGAACGCTCGAAATAGTAGGCGAGCGCGCAGAGGTCGCCGGTTCGGATGAGATCCCGAACAACCCCGAAGTTCCTGGAGAATCACAATGTCTGCGGATGAGCAAACACAAAAGGCACGGCTGCTCGCATTTCGTGTTCTGACGATCGTGGGCCTCGGCCTGATGGTGGCCGCCTACTATTCTCCGATGTGGTGGGTATCGCTCAAGGCTGTGAACTATCCGGAAGAGACTTTCCCAGATGGTATTCGCATCCACATGCATTGGACCGGGGTGGAAAACGGCTGTACCGGGCAGGAACGCGCCGAGGTCGCTGACGATGAAGGCCTCGATTGCGTCGAAGAGATGAACACGATCAATCACTATATCGGCATGGAACCCATCGAGCGCGGAGCCCAGATGGAGTTTGCGGCAGCCCCCTATCTCTTCGTCGGCTTCGGAGTCATGCTTGTCGCGATACTCTTCTATTCCGGGCCACTCTGGTGGGTACTCGCGCTGCCCGCCATCCTCGCTCCCGTCGTCTTCGTCGCGGACTTCGCCTTTTGGCTCTGGTGGTTCGGCCACAACCTGAAGGAATGGGCAGCCTTCACTGTCAAACCCTTCATGCCGACGGTCCTTGGCGAAGGATTGGTTGCTCAGTTCAGCACTTTCTCCTATCCCCATTACGGCATGGCGCTCTCTGCAATTTCGGGCGCATGTCTGGCTCTCGCCGTCCTGATTCGGCGAAAGCAATTACAGGATCAGGGCTGAGCCCGAGGCAGCACGAGGTCGAAGTCCATGAACCGAATGGTCAAATTGGCGGCCCTGACCGCCCTACTCTCGTTCGCGGCACTATCCGCCTCGGCTGCCGAGAGCCTGCAGGCCCTCGTGGACGCGACGCCCGATGGGGGCGTGTTGAATCTGCCGGCCGGCGACTATACCGGCCCGGTCAAGATCAAGCGGCCGATCACGATCGAGGGCCGGGGCGAAGTTCGAATCGACGGCGAAGGTCGCGGATCGGTGATCAGCATCCGCGGAAATCGTGTCATTTTGCGTGGCCTCCTGATCAGAGGCTCTGGCGAGAACCACGACACACTCGATGCGGGAATTTCCGTGCGCGGAAATGACAATCGAATCGAAGACAACACGATCGAAGACTCGCTCTTCGGAATTGATCTCGGGCAATCGAACGACAACGTCATCGCGCGCAATCGAATTGGCAGCAAGCCCCTCGATCTCGGCGTAAGGGGCGATGGAATCCGGCTCTGGTATAGCCGTGGAAACCAGATTCTCGAGAACGAGATTCGCGATGTTCGCGACATCGTCGTCTGGTATTCCGGCGGCAATGTCATTGCGAGAAATACCGTCGTCGGAGGTCGTTATGCGCTCCATTTCATGTACTCCGAGCGAAACATCGTTGAGGACAACCACTATATCGAGAATATGGTCGGAATCTTCTTGATGTACAGCGACGGCGTCATCATTCGACGAAACACGATCGCCCAGGGCGTCGGCGCGACCAGTATGGGCATAGGCTTCAAAGAATCGAGTGACGTACTTCTCGAAGACAATACGATTCTGCGAAACGCGACAGGGATCTATCTCGACATCTCGCCCTACGAACCCGATACCACCAATCGATTCTTCCGCAATCGAATAGCCTTCAATTCGGTCGGCGTCATGTTCCATAGCGATTGGCACGGCAATGTCTTCGAGGACAATGACTTCGACGACAACTTTACCCAGGTCGCCGTACGCGGAGGCGGCGGCGCAACGAGGCAGGTCTGGCGACGCAATCGTTGGGCTGGCTATCGCGGATTCGACCGAGACGGGGACGGCATCGGCGATCGCCCCCACGAAATATTCTCCTATGCGGATCGCTTCTGGGTCGACCAACCCCACGCAGCCTTCTTTCGAGGCTCTCCGCTCTTCGAGATGATCGACATGCTCGACCGACTCGCCCCCTTTACCGAACCCACCCTCGTCCTTCGCGACGAAGAGCCGCGCTTCGTCGCGAAACGTCATCAAGGAGGTCTCCCCGATGACGCCGGATCATGAGGCGAACGAAATAGACGGAGACCCGGAGCCGAAGAAGCTCCCTGTCAAGAAGAAGAAGAAGAAGCGCCGTCGCCTGAGTCGTCAACAACAGCGGCGACGGATGCTGATTCGATCGGGGCTGACCGGCTTCGCCATTCTCGTGCTGCAGCCAATCGCGAATTGGCCAATCGTTGGGCGAGCCTACGCCCGACTCAGACCGCCGGGCGCCAGAGAGGAGAAAGCGTTCCTCGGTGCCTGCATCAAATGCGGCCAATGCGTGCAAGTCTGTCCGGTCAACGCGATCACCTTCGCAGACCTCAATGAAGGGTTCGGGAGCGGCGTTCCCTTCATCGATGCCCGCGAGCAGGCCTGCGATTTCTCTTGCGACGCACTGTCCTGCATCCTGGCCTGTCCGACCGGCGCGCTCAGTCATGAGATCCATTCCAAGGAAGAGGTCGTGAGCGGCAAGGCCCGCTTGAGCCGACCCGACGCCTGCCTTGCGCGCTCGGCCAAGGGCTTCCAGGGAATCACCCGCGGCCCGGATTTCCGAGGGCGGCTGCGCGACGAAGCGATCGACCGCTGGAATGCGATCCCGCTCGCCAATCAACCCTACGATCGCTCGATCTGTGATCTCTGCGTGATCGAATGTCCAATTGGAGAGAATGCCATCCGGCTCGTCCCCCTCGACGATTCAGATGTGCCCGGGGCCATGACGCCGGTCGTGGGCGAGGGCTGTGTCGGTTGCGGCGTCTGTGAAATGGTATGCCCCGAGCAACCGACTTGCATCGTGATCGATCCCTTCGGCGAGGAGCCTCAGTCATGAGTTTCCTACGCGACCTGGGCATGATGTTTGGCCGTGAGCCACAGAAGCCGAAACATCGGACCGATGCCGCAGACGTTCTACATGGCCGAAAGCGCGGGCGCGGCGTCGAGATCCAACAATTGATCGAGGAGATCGCAGCGGCTCAGACGGTTCATACCTGGCGTAACCGACGCTGGGCGGTCTTGATCGGCGTCAACCTGCTATTTACGCTTTCCTTCTGGCTCGACATTCAGCTGGTCGAAGGCTCCCTGACCGCGTCCCGCTTTCTCGGCTTTCACATGGCCGACATCTATTCGAGTCTGCTCGTCGGTCTCGCGCAGCACCACGTTCCAATCAATCTCGTGATCGGAGCCGTGACCGTTTTCCTGCTTTGGGGATTGATTGGTGGCCGCGCCTATTGTTCCTGGGTTTGCCCCTACCATCTCGTCGCCGAGTGGGCCGAAATGCTTCATTTAACGCTCGCCAAACGCGGCATCGTCTTCGATCATCCCATGCACCGCGGAATTCGCAGCGTCCTCTGGGTCGTATTTGCCTTGCTCGCGCTCTTCACAGGACAAACGCTCTTTCTCACCCTCAATCCGATTGGCATCCTCAGTCGCGCCACGATCTACGGCCCAAGCCTCGCCTTGCTCTGGGTACTCTTTCTCCTGGCTTTCGAAGTCGTCTACGCACGCCGAGCCTGGTGCCGCTATGTCTGCCCAATTGGATTGACCTACGGCGCGATCGGGACCTTTGCTCCCATTCGAATCGAGTACAAACTGGAGGCTTGCGCCCATGAGGGCGAATGTCGCAAGGTCTGTGAGGTTCCCCACGTGCTCGATCTGACCATCAAGGGGCGCGCGGAAGATTCATACGTCGACGTAGGCCCGGATTGTACCCGTTGCGGTCTTTGCGTAGACATCTGCCCCACAAAATCCCTGGACTTCAAGATCAAGGGTCTGAGTTCATTGCTATGACGATCGAAGTTGACAACATCTCAAAGTCTTTCGGCCGAGCCCGTGTGCTCGATGGCCTAACGCTCGAGATTCCTTCTAGGCAGCGCGTCGCCCTGGTCGGTGCGAACGGCGCGGGCAAAACGACGCTGATCCGATGTCTGCTCGGGCAATACAACTACACGGGCGAGATTCGTATCGACGATCTCTCGCCAAGAAAGAACCGCCGGGCGGTGCTCCGACAATTGGGCTTCGTTCCCCAGCTCCCCCCGCCACTCGGGCTGACGGTGGGACAGCTGATTCGCTTCTCTGCCGGACTCTGTGATGCGACACCGGCTCGAATGGTCGAGGTCGCTAGACGCCTGGGCCTCGATGCGGAGGCCCTGCGCCAACGCGCCTTCGCAAAACTATCGGGGGGACAGAAACAGAAGTTGCTGATCGCCGTGGCACTCGGCCGCGATACCAACCTCTTGATCATGGACGAACCGGCGGCCAATCTGGATCCCGATGCACGACGCGTCTTCTTCGAATTGCTCGCGGAGCGGAGCCAACAGGCGACCATGCTCATCTCGAGCCATCGACTCGATGAAGTGGCGCAACTCGTTCAACGGGTCGTCGAACTCGATCACGGAAAGGTCTGCCTCGACGACCATGTTTCCGACTCCGGCGATCTCGACGCCGTGCTCCGCTGTCATTTGGAGTTGTGTCGACCCGAACCGAGCGCCGCGCGAACACTCGCCGAATGGGGCTTCGTCGCCCAAGCGGATGGAATTCACTTCGACGGCAGCATCCCAGGACCGGACCGCCTTCGCTTCCTTGGAACCCTGGCGCGTTATTCAGGTTTGATTCGCAATCTTCAGCTCGAGTCGAAAGAGCCGCCCCATGTCTAGCCAGGTTCGAGCAGATCAATCCCGACCCGGACGTCGCGAAGCGCTCGTTCGCCTACGCGGGCTCGCGACGATCGTCATCCTTTCGCTCGCCGGATGCGAGTTGGGCCCGGAAAGCGGTCCCGGTACGATCCATTGGGATCGGGAGACTTGCGAGCATTGCCAGATGGTCATCAGCGAGAAGCGCCATGCTGTACAGATCCGGTTGCCTGGGGATCGGCAGACCCATGCCTTTGATGATCTCGGCTGCGGACTGCTCTGGCTCGATCAACAGGGACTCGAAGTCGGCGGGGCAAACGGGCCAGAAATCTGGGTCAAGGACTCGAAGGCCGGGGATTGGATCGATGGGCGAAAGGCGGAGTTCGCGAGCGGCCTAACGACACCAATGGCCTACGGCTTCGGTGTCGTCGAACAAGGCCTCTCCCTTGCCGAAGTTCAGATCGCAGTTCGCGAAACGGAGCGACGACGGAGATCGCCCGCAGCCGACCAGATGGATCGCCGGCAACGCGCCGCCCACACACAAGAAGACCGGAAGGGCGAAGACCTTGACTGAAGGCGCCGATCTATTCGACAAACAGGATGACTCGTCCACGGGATCGGGATCGGGGATCGCCGCGTACTCCTCGACGCCCAATCCCGAGTCGTCGTCCTCGCGGCTCGATCTATGGCGAGTCGCACGACTCGACGTTTCCGAGGCGCTGCGCGCGCGCTGGTTCGCGCTCTATTCGATCGTATTCGGCGGATTGGTAGCGCTGCTCTTCGTTTTCGGTCTGACCGAATCGCAGATTCTGGGTTTCCTGGGCCTGTCGCGACTGCTCGTGACCTATATCCAGATTTGCATGGCAATCCTGCCGATCTTCGTCCTGATTACGACCGTCAGATCATTGGCCGGCGACCGCGAAGCCGGCGTCTTCGAGTACCTGCTCTCGCTTCCGGTCTCTTTGGCGGGTTGGTTCTGGGGAAAGATGATCGGGCGCTTCATCGTCATCTTCGCCCCAGTCTTCCTCGCGATGGCGGCCGCCGCCGGCTGGGCCGTCTTTCAAGAAATTCCCGTTCCCTGGAGCCTCTTCGTCCTGTACACGGCCTTGTTGGCCGCGCTGTCCTGGTGCTTTCTCGGCTTGGCGATGCTGATTTCGACCATCGCCCGTTCGACGGACGTCGCGCAGGGTACGGCCTTCTTCGTCTGGCTCTCGATGGTCCTCTTTCTCGACATCATTCTGTTGGGTTTGATCGTGCAGCAGCACGTACAACCGGAAATCGCCATTTCCGTCGCGCTCGCAAACCCGCTCCAAGTCTTCCGCACGGCAGCGATGATGTTATTTGACCCTAGCATGGTCCTGCTCGGGCCATCCGCCTTCGTGATTCTCGATGCCTTCGGGACCCAAGGCTATATCGCCTACGCGCTGGCCTACCCGGTCGCGCTCGGCAGCCTGAGCGCTGCGCTGGGCTTCGCGATCTTCAGACGCAGCGACCTTCCCTAGAACGCGCCCCGCACCCCGAAAGGGATTCACGCCACGAGTGCGCCCGCCTGCTTCCTGCCGGCTCGAATCGGGGTCTTCAGGCTGGGTTCTGGGTGTTGCAAGCGCGCTCGACTTCGCGCGCGAGCGCCGTCATCTCAGCACTCGAGAACGCGGGCATGACGACGCCATCGGCTGACCCGCTTCCGTCTGCCCTGCTGTCCGCGATGTCGCTGATATGTTTCGTCACCTCCTGGATTGGCAGCAAGAGTGCGCGCCGAATCATCAGGAAGATCACGACGGAAAACACCACGGACCCGAGTGTGACCGCCAGAACGAGATCGGTGATCAGGCGGATCGAACGCCTTTTCATGGGCGAAAGATCGAACTCCATCGTTGCAAGCCAGGTCGTTCCCAGACGGTCGACAATCGGCGGGGCGACATAGATGAGCTCAGTACCACGTCGCGTGCTGGTTCCCTTGCCAGAGCTGGCGGCGGGATGAAGCTCCCCCGGCTCGAGCGCACGCAGGCGAACGCCGACGTTTCCCATCCCCTGTAGTCGATTCACGAGGTCGGTAAGCGACGAGTCCGATTGATCGAAGTCTTCTCGCAGCATCGCGTGGCTGAGTGCGACGTGGACGACGCTCGAAAGTCTATGAGCGTCTGTCGTCGCTTGTTGAATATCACGGGAGTAGAGGCGATAGGGAAGGATTGCGAGTACGCCCGCAATGGCGATCCCGGCGATCACCAACAGGGTCCCGATGAGGCGTCGTTCAACGCTTGCAGTCTGACCCATCCGGCCCTCCCCTCGAGTGGACACTCCGATGTTCGCGCATCAGGAGTCGAAAGATAGCCCCGATGCAGACTTCTAAACAGTTTGGCTCTCCACTTGGCCGATGGACAACCTGCGCTCGAGTGCATGAAGGCTTCGATCCGTGTTATTCACGCAAGCAGTCGTTGAATTGCCGCGACAATCAATCCAATCATTCCGATTGAAGCACGAGGGGCAGCGCGCACCAGCGAGGTCGATCGCCGCAGACTGAGGCATTTAGACACTCGCTCTTCAGCATCGACCAGGATGAAGCAACGACGATCCGGCCCGTGTCTTGCAAAACATTACTCAAATCGCGCGAAGAAGATTCTGGGTCGTCGGCCCCTGGAGAAGTCGCTCATGGACAATTCTTTCGATGAAAACTCGCCCGGAAACGACTCCGGGCTTCGCTTGAGAATGCGGGGCGAAGAACGCCGTATTTCCTCCCAACACCGGCAACTCGGGGACCTCTTCGAACGGGCCCTGGATTCGGTCGAGACGCTCGGTCCGCGTAAGGCAGTTGGCGATTTCCTTCTGTTCCAGACCGCGCTCGAAGCCCACATGTCGGTCGAAGAGGACATCTACTTTCCCGCCCTGCACGGACTCCGAAACGACTTGAAGGACGAACTCGTCGCCCTCGTCGAGGAACACAAAGATATTCGAATCGCTCTGAACAACGTGAAATACCTGATGTCGCAGTCTGTCGCGCACGATGCCGAAATGGCCCTGATCGAATTGGCCAACCGCATCGAGGACCACGAAGAAAAGGAAGAAAGCCTGCTCGCACGGATCACCGAGGGCCCGCTTACGAGCTTTGGCCATACGAGCCTCGATGGGGAATCATAGAGACAAGGCGCGCAGAAGTTGCGCCGCGTCTCGCCACTCGGTGACCCACATCCGCCGACCCGCATCAAGGACCCCAGAATCATGTCGATGACCTTCGATCTCGAAAAATTGAAGGGACTATTCCCTCGCTATGCCATCGCCGGCCCTCGCTACACGAGCTATCCGACCGTCCCAGCCTGGACCGAAGAATTCGGCACGCGCGACCACCTCGCCGCCCTCGCTTCACTACCCCGGGATCGGTCCGTCTCGGTCTATACCCATATCCCCTTCTGCAAGAGCCTTTGCCACTTCTGCGCATGCAATCGCGTCATCACGAAAGATGCCGAGTTGGTCGAGCGATATCTCAGTGCCATCGAACGCGAAGTCGATTCAACCAGCGCAGCAATCGGCCAGAACCTTTCCTGCCGCCAACTCCATTGGGGCGGCGGCACGCCTACCCATCTCCATCCCGACCAGATCGAACGGCTCTTTCGAGTCATCACGAAACGATTCGACCTGCTTCCTGATGCGGAGATTTCGATCGAAGTCGACCCCCGCGTGACGACGATCGAACAGGTCGACATGCTCGCTTCCTGTGGTTTCAACCGCATCTCACTCGGCGTGCAAGACACCAATCAAAAGACCCAGGAAGCAATCCACCGGATTCAACCCTTCGAGCAGACCCGGTGGCTCACCGAGGCCGCCCGAAAAGCCGGAATCGATCGCGTCAACTACGACCTCATCTACGGCCTTCCCCACCAAACCATCACGACCTTTGCCGAAACCCTCGATGCAGTCCTTTCGGCACGTCCGGACCGCATCGCACTCTACGGTTACGCCCATGTCACATGGGTTGCCAAGCAACAACGCGGCTTCGAGCGGGGAGACCTGCCCGACACCGCGAGACGCCTGGAGATCTTTCTCTCTGCCATTCAAAGACTCGCGGAGGCCGGATACAGGGCGATCGGTATGGACCATTTCGCACTGCCGGACGACGAACTCTGCCAGGCCCTCGACGGCGGGACGCTGCGACGAAATTTCATGGGCTACACGACTCATGAGGGAGTCGACCTGCTCGGCTTCGGTCCAAGTGCGATCAGCGAACTGTCGAATTGTTATTCGCAAGCGGAGAAGAATCTCGACGACTGGTTCGAGAAAGTCGAGAGCGATCACTTCGCGACGTCGAAGGGGCATCGCCTCTCGGACGACGACCGGGCTCGCCGCTGGATCATCAGCCGGATCATGTGTGAGACGGGCGTCTCCGCAGCCGAAGTCGAGACCCGCTTCGGCGGAAACTACAAGGCGGACTACAAGGACGCGCTCACGAAACTCCAGCCCCTGCAAGACGATGGGCTGATCCAGGTAAGCGACGCCGGCGATCTTTCCGTTCGCCCTCTCGGAACGCTCTTCCTGCGGCATGCCGCCATGGCCTTCGATGCCTACCTCGACCCCATCGTTGGCCGGCCTGAAAAGGCCTTCAGCCAGACACTCTAGACCTTTCGCTGTGGATCGAAGGGGTGCAACACCGCCCGGGACACCATGCACGTCAATCGACTGCCTTTTCCGCAGCCTGCTAGTACTCGACTCGCGCTTCGAGAAGCCCCGACTCGCCGAGAACAACGGTCAGGCGAGAGAAACAAGGCATGCAATAGACGCGGTCACCCGGTCGCAGATCCCTGGTTGAACGGATCACGACCTTGCAGACCGGACAGATCACCTCGTTCGGGGCGAGCGAGTCGCCCTTGCCCTGCCAGCGACGATAGAAGCGGCGGTATTTCTTCGGAACTTCGTCAAAACCCGTATCGTCCTTCAGCTGGAAACGGATACGCGGTTCCTTGCGATTGGGGCCGCCGGGCGAAGGTCGTTCCTCTGCCGGATCGAATTCGTCGGTCTTGAGGAGGGGATCTGTCATTTGTCGAATCCCAGTCGTGCGACGCTCTCGAGATAGAGTGCGCCCACCGCCGAGCGCTCCGAAGCCGGAGTACCCAGCGCCCGTTGACTATCTTCGAAGGTGGCTAGTACCAGGGCGTCGAGCTCCTTCTTGATCTCTCGAAGACGCGTTCTCGCGTGAGGGAATTGTTCGAGATGGCGACCGAGATCGTTTTCCCCGAAGCCCATATGACGTCGCTCATCCTTGAGCACGCCCGCCAGCATTTCGGCCGTTCGTGGATCAGCGGATTGCATATGGGAATGAAAAGCCGCGAATTCCATGGACTCGAGAATCACGTTCTGGGCGAAGATCGACGCTTCCCAATCCTTCGCCTTGACGAAATCGCCCAAGCGATCCCGAAAGGCCAACAGGTTCGGATTGGCCCGCGCTTCGAATCCGGCTTCAGCGTCCGTCACGCCGAGCTCCGAGAGTCGATGCAACATGACCTCGAGATGTCGTGCCTCGTCTACGACCTGGGTCGCCAGGAAGATCTTGGAGTGGCGGTTCGGCGCGAAGCCGATCATCCCACTGGCACCATCGAGGGCCGCGACCTCGCCGACGCAATACGTCGACAGGGTTGCTATCAGGGCGTCACGCTCCGATTCCGGTAGATCCGGAATCGGAGCCTTTGGATCAACGCCATAGGGGTGGTCGACCAGGTACCCCTCGACGGATTGGAACCAGAACTCGAATGAATGAACTTCCTGAAGAAATCCATCGTGGTCACGAGCGTGAATTTCGATTCCGTCAACCGTCATGGACCCGTCTCTCCCTCACTGTGGTGATCGAACGTTAGGGCTGAGCGGGGGCCTGATACTCGAGGCCGATTCGAGCCAGACGGGTCTTGAACTCGCCTAGCACTGTGTTCGCGAGGACCGACTCCATCTGCTCCGAGTCCGCGTTCGCCAGATCGGTACCGTGCCAGACCTGACTCTTCTGGTCTCCTCCAGCCTTCTGGATGATGCGACGTGACTCTTCGATCGCACCATTATCCGCTCGAAATCGATCCGCAAAGGTCGCGAGCATGTGATAGGTCATTTCCTTTTGCATTTGCTCGATCTCGGATTTCCGCTCCGGCTGCTCTACGAGCAATGACCCAATTCGATTCTCACCGAATCCGACGTGTCGTCGCTCATCTGCGATTGTGCCGGACAGCGTCTGCGCGAACTTCGGGTTCGCATCGACATTCGAAGCATGCATCATCTCAAAGACACTGAATGCCATTCCCTCGAGCACGATATTTTGCCCGACGACACCGGCGAGAAAATCGCCCTTGTCCACCTTCTCGAGAAGGACCTCTGCAAATTTCACGAGATTGGGATTCGCATGCTGCGAGATCACGTCCTCGAGTTCGTCTTTCTTCACTCCGAGGTCGTAGAGTCGCTGAGTGAAGATCTCGACGTGCCGCGCCTCATCCAGGGTCTGGGTCGCCAGGAAGCGCTTGCTCGCATAGTCGGGGGCGCAATTGATCAGGCCCGAGGAAGCCGCCAGTGCAGCACGTTCGCCGACCACCAACTGAACCGTCCCACTGATCGAATCTTCACGAAGGGTCGGATTCTCGAGGACGAGATTGGGTTCCTTGGCGTCTGGATCATGGCCAAATGCCGTGTGTTCGAGATAGCCCTGCGGACAGGACTCGAGCCAGGTTTGAATTGAATAGGCGTTCAGGAAATCCGACATCGTTCTACTCCTTGGGTGCGGCCGACACGGCCAGGGACCCGCTCGATCGAGACGCAATCCCAGCAACTCCCTCTGCACCTCCCAATTTGCAAGGCACATACCAAAGGTGAACTCGGCCTCAGTTTCAGCAGAGCCAAAAACGGAGGCCAACATGAGACATCGTGTCCGTTTCCCAACCTCCGGGTGCGGCGATTCGCCTCTTTCGGCGACGACCGGGCACTCGTGAGGCGGCCGCGTAGCTCTTACCCGAATGGTCGATCGACCTCCGCATGCATCGACTCGGCTGCGCGCGATTGCCTCACTATGAGACGTTTCGCCATGACGCGCCGTATCGATTCGAGATTCCTGATCTGTTGCCGACCGTATCGGGTTAGAGACACTGTGAACCGGGTCGAGCGGGCACGGGAATTGCTCTTCTCGTGGGACAGCGACGCTGTCGAGAAACGTGAGGTCAAGCAAAGCGTCACGAGAGGCCAAGAGGAGAAGGAATATGTTGCGAGACCGGACGGTTGCAGACTTGATGACCCGAGAAGTCGTCACCCTCGGTGCAAACGAGGCGTTAGGCGTTGCCGACGACGTGATGGGCTTGGCTCGCATTCGGCATATGCCGGTCATTGACGAAGACGAAACCGTCATCGGCCTGGTCAGCCAAAGAGACCTCTTCCGTGGTGCACTCGCCCGCGCACTCGGCTACGGAGAACACGCGCAGAAGAAATTGTTGGGCATGATGCGCGTCAAGGAAGTCATGACGACCGAACTCGTGACGGTCCCGCCGACGACGTCCCTGGTCGAGGCCGCAAAGCTCATGACAGACCGGAAAATCGGTTGTCTCGTGATCATCGAAGACGAGAAGCTCGCCGGTATTCTCACCGAAAGCGACTTCGTACGACTTGCCCTCACGCCCACGACGATTGAAGATTCGTCATGAGCGCGACGGCCGATGAACCACGAGAAGCTGCGGCCGGTCCGGTCGAGCTCGATTCAGATTGCGTTGTCGAGGAGGGCTTCGACTCGATCCCCGGCGATCTTTGCATCAAGATCCTTCGAGAAGGAACGGTGGGGATTCTGGCGCTGATTGGCTCCGACGCACCCGACCTTCGCCCAGTCAACTTCGCGATCTCCCGAAAGCGCATCGTGATGCGAACGGCTCACGGGCGCATCTTCGATGGCGCGAGGCGAGCGGAGGCGGCGTCCTTCGTTGTTACGGAGTTCGATCAGCGGGAGCATTCGGGCCGGAGCATCATCGTGACCGGCAAGCTTTCGATCTGTGATCCGACCGATTCTGCGATTCGGACGAAGGTCGGCGCCTGGTCCAAGGCCGATCGCCGAGAACGGATCTTGTTGTCGATCGAGAAGATCACGGGCCGCCGGCTATCGAACGGCACAGGGACAACAGCCGGAGCGACAGGAACAACCGGAGCCGCCTGAACCACTCGGCCCGGCCCTCGTCTACTTCGAGAGCGCCTGCGATCTGCGGGCAGCCAGACCCACAAGCCCCAGACCCATCAGCAGAGCGGAGGTCGGCTCTGGAACGTTCGTGGGCGACTGAACATCAAGAACAATCGTGTCGATCTGGAGCCCAGCCAAGGTCTGGGAGAGATAGAAGCCATTCACGCCATCGAAACCGGTGATCGTTTGTGTGAACCACGGCGTGTAGGGAAGGCCTTTGTCATCGATCGAGAACTGTGTCCACTGGCTCTCGAGATCGCTGGCGGTGGGATCGAACGAGGTGCTCAGGAGAAGCTGCCCATCGTCGGGGCCCGTCGCCCAGCCCAGGCGCTGCATGGCAGGGTCGGTCGTTTCACGCAGCCTGATCGAGTAGTCGATCGAGACGACGTCGAAGCTGAATCCGCTCTCCAACGAGATGTACATACCCAGCAGGTCAGAAGTCCAGGCGTGCATTCGCTCGGCACGACCATCGGCACGACCGCTGAAATTCGGCTGGATGTGCGTATGACCCTGCTGAAAGAACGCACCGGGCGTTCCGGCATCGGCGGCCCAGAATCCCGCTGCCCGGATGCCATTGGACTCGACCCAATCATACGGACCGTGGAGGTTGCCACCGGGATACAAGATGGTCTCATCATAGGCCCCGTCATCGAAGGTCAACGTGATGAGCACCGCGGACGCGAGCCCCGGCGCGACGGTGAGTAGCATCACCAGTGCAAAGCCAAACGCCCAAAAACCCAGGCGAGAAAAATGTCCGTTCGTTGAACTCAGCAAATTCTGCTCCACTTCCAATGCACGCATAAGGCCCGAGGCCCAACGACGCTGCTTCATTTCCTTGATGGCCTCCGCGGTCTGTGCTCTCAGCTCGCAAGCCCCGAGAAGCCATCACTCATGCCCGTCCAAAGACGTGGCCAAGCGAGCACTCCTCTGTTTCGTCCTCAGGTATGTGCCCGTTTAACCACAATGGTGTCGGTTTCTCAATTCCATTTCGACCTGGAACCTCGACCACTTCGACCAATAGGCCCGGAATTCATTCCTGACGCTCGTAAATAGCAAGAATCGATCCAAATCGTCAACTCGATTTTATTAATAAAAACAAACAGTTATGAACAGAAGACCCCAGGGAATAGGCAACAAGGGGACCGAAGTCGCCTCAAAGTGGAAATCGAAGACAACCCGCCAGACCAGGAGAATGAGTGAGCACTCGCGGATTTCGGGATCCACACGGGGCACCCACTCCGCAATCGGGGCCCATCCACCCCCAACGCAGCTTGCCCCCGCAACGCTTCTCTTCTACTTTCCATACGCAACCGTACGGAAGGATCGAGCCACGATGCGACGACCGATTGAAGAGCATCTCGAGCATGCCTGGTTGGTCTCGACCCTGGCACCGGACTTCGAACTACTCGATGTCTGGCGCTACCCGATCCAGTTAGACGAGCAGATTCCCCTCGAGCAATTCACCGACTTCCTGCAGTCTTCGCAACGCGAGCTCGTCTCGGGTCGCGGCGCGGCCGGCGCCCTCTTTCGATTGCGTTCCGTGCTGGGAAAAGTGCTCGGCTGGGACGATGACGAAAGGGACCCCTCCCCTGCCCTCCCAATACCCGGTTGCCAGGAGACCTCCCTTCGCGATCGTCTGACCGACGCCGATCGCGAAGGAGAAGGCGAAGCCGAACTGCGAGGCCCGACCGGCGAAACTTCGGACGCAGTGACCTCGAGCTTCAAACCCGTCTATCAACGGGAGAATGAGTCACTCCTGGAAATTTCGAATCAGACGGTCCACGCCATGATGCATCTCGGGCGCGTGCCGATCTCTGCGACGAAATGGTCCCCACAAATGGGCGTCTACGTAAAACCCCGCGGTCGGCTCGGTGGCTTCTACATGGCGATGATCGCCCCATTCCGTCACTACATCGTCTATCCCGCAATGATGAACGCCGCGAAGAAGGGTTGGCCTCGATACGCAAAGGCGCACGGGCTCATCGCGCAGTAACGAAATCTTGTGTCATCGCAATTAGCATCGTTCGCTCGAGCCCGTTCGTCCGGTGGTGCGCGATTTTTTCATAGTCCTCGTCCCCGGCCAGATCGAGCAGGTTCTGATGGGCCGGCCATGAAACGAGCAACACCATATCCCAATCGTAGTCGGTATCGCCGACCAGATGTTCCTCTGTCTGACCCGAAAAGACCATTGATCCGCCATGACGTTCCACGAGCGGCGCCGCGAGTCTCGCATAACGTGCGTAGGCCTCGGCGCCCGTGCCCTCTCCGTCATCCGACTCCTTCTTGAATTTCAGCAAGTTGATCATGACGACGGGCCCCTCCTCCGCATCCTTGGCGAAGCTCGCGAATTCGGCAAGATTGCCGTCCATCCATGGGTCCACGCCGGGGATGTGGTTGAGCGGATCGGAGCCACAAGCAACCAGGAGGAGGATGGAAAGAAGAAGTAGATAGGCAGACTTTTGATTCACGTTGTTCTCCGTTGAGGGCGATTGACCGAAGGCGGTTGGTTCAAGGCGGTTGGTTCAAGGCGGCTGAATCCCTGCGACTGAGTTCCCAATCAGCGAAAGATTCTAGGCGAAAGCAACGCCAGGGCCCTCCGTCGTATTCGTCTGTCTGGACTGCGCATTGGCCCCGCGCTACATGATGACCGGCAGCGACCTTTTCTCGCGACCGACTTCCTCGGCACTCCCTTCGAGCGCGACATGCGGAGATCATGATGAGCGATTCCCCCCTGAGTGACGACGACCTCGCCTTCTACTGGAAGAACGGATATACGGTCGCCCGCAATCTGATCGAGGTCGAGAAGCGCGACCGCTGGCTCGAAAGACTCGACGATCTCGTCGAGGGCCGCGTCGAACCCTGCGAGAACATGTTGATCATGAAGGATGTGATGGTCGCCAAGGGTGCCATTGCGCCCGGCTCCAAGCAGGAGGCGATCGCGAAGATCCAGGACTACGAGAAGGATCCCGTACTCGACACCTACACCACAGATGATCACATCCTCGATTGCGTCGAACAGATCATCGGACACGATGTGCAAACGATCCATACGATGCTGATCAACAAACCGCCCAACGTGGACGGCCGCCACCCACTCCACCAGGATCTACTTTATTTCCCCTTTCGCCCCGCCGATCGAATCGTCGCCTCCTGGACGGCCCTCGAGCGGATCACGAAGGAGAACGGCTGTCTGGTCGTTGTGCCCGGCACACATCGAGGCGAGCTCCTCGAACACGGCAATCCCGACTTCGAGCATTTGAACATGGGCTATTTCGGCGCCAAAGGAATCGAGGATGAGATCGAAAAGCGCGTTCACCTCGAAATGGAGCCGGGCGACACGGTGTTCTTCCATCCGATCTTGATCCACGGAAGTGGTCGCAACCGCACCCAACACTTCCGCCGAGCGATTTCCGCGCACTATACGGCGCTCGATGTCGAATGGGCCTGGGTTGCCGGGGACGCCTTCAAGAAGCGCCAATATCGAATCGTCCGCGGTGAGCGGGCGGGCGAGCGATGGGGCGGCTCGCGTGAGGGCGGAACCGTAAACCCGCTCGACTACATCAAAGTCGCGGAAGATGACTAAACCAACTAGGCCAACTAGGCCAACTGATCCTTCTGCTCGATATCGGTGCGAATCCGCCCCGATAATAGACGCATGTGACCCTTTGCGAATGATGATCATTGACTCATCATTAGGCGAACGAATCGGCTGATCCCAACCCGGAGAATTCCCATGAGCCTTGGCAAGCGCGCGATCGCAGAAGCATTCGGAACTTTCTGGTTGGTGTTTGGCGGCTGCGGGAGCGCAGTCATGGCGGCGGGCTTCCCCGATGTCGGTATCGGCCTGCTCGGCGTCAGCCTGGCCTTTGGCCTAACGGTGCTGACGATGGCCTATGCCATCGGACATATCTCGGGTTGCCATTTGAACCCCGCCGTCTCAGTCGGACTCGTTGTCGGCGGGCGGTTCCCGGCGTCGGAACTCGCACCCTATATCGCTGCACAAGTGATTGGCGGAATCGCGGGCAGCGCAGTCCTCTATTCCATCGCGAGTGGTGCCCCGGGCTTCGATCTGGCTGCGGGGTTCGCCGCCAATGGCTTCGGAGCCCATTCGCCGGGCGGATATATTCTCAGTTCGGCCCTCATTGCAGAAGTCGTCCTGACCCTGGCCTTTGTCTTCATCATCCTCGGTGCAACGGATTCCCGCGCGCCAGCCGGATTTGCTCCGATCGCGATCGGCCTCGGCCTCACGCTGATCCACCTGATCGGAATTCCAGTCACGAATCTCTCCGTGAATCCCGCCCGCAGCACGGGACCTGCGATTTTTGTAGGCGGGTGGGCGCTGCAACAGCTCTGGCTCTTCT
>CAZMFM010000066.1:0-28410 GCA_964565565.1 uncultured Spirochaetaceae bacterium
CCCCCGCCAAGACCCCTTCAAAGCTGGTCCCAGCCAGGGCCGCGTTCGGCCAGCGCTCGGCGAGGCGGCGCCCGACTTCGTAGCAGTCGGAACCGCAGGCGGAGGTGGCCAGAATCAGCCCACCTGCCACGGGTCTCTCATCGGTCCGCTCGGCCTCGATCCCCGCCAGCAATGCCTCGGCTCGTTTCGCCGGGTCGAGGGCGCACGAGAAGGCGGTCAAGAATCGGGTCATGCCCAGTCGATACCCCGAAGCTGGCCCCAGGCGCCAGCTCTGCTGAGACCCGAGGCCGCGGGAAAACCTGCCGGATGACCTTCGCCGGCCTTCAATGAAGGCTCGTTCCCGCGTGCTGGCGGGTTTCGGCGGAGCGGCGCGTCGGCTAGATTGCTCGCCAGTCGCCGCCCCTCGGCGACCGTTGAGTCCCCCTGCCGTTATACGGCGTACCTGTGTACTGGCATGTGCGATCGGTACGCGAGGATCGAAAGAGCGGCGCCCGACCGATCCGGGTCGCGCCTGCAGGGGACGCCGGACCTGGTTCCGCCCGTCTAGCGAGATGGAATTGGCAAGCTTCGAAATCGTCACTGAAAAATCCGCCATGGAAAAGATCGCGAAGGAACTGCTCCGCGAGGACGTCGTTGCTTTCGATACCGAGGCGGACAGCTTCTATCACTACTTCGACAAGGTCTGCCTCGTCCAGATCGCCACCCGAAAGAAATGCTGGCTCGTCGACCCACTCGGTCCCGACGGCTCCGCGATTCTCGAACCGCTCGCGCAGGTCTTCGCTTCACCGAAAGTTCGCGTCCTCTTCCACGCCGCCGAATACGACATCTATGTCTTGAAGCGTGATTGCGACGTCGAGTTCACCAACCTCTTCGACACAATGGTGTGCGCACAGCTACTCGGCTATCCGGCAATCGGGCTCGCGGCGCTGGTCGAAAGACATTTCGGGGTCGTACTTCCCAAAGAGCAGCAACGGTCGGATTGGTCACGCCGCCCGCTTTCGGAAAAGCAGCAGACCTATGCGGCTTCCGATGTGCTCTATCTGATCAAGCTCGCTGAGAAGCTTGAAAAGGAATTGCGCAAGGCGAAGCGACTCGATTGGGCGACCGATGACTTCGAGACGCTCTGTGCCCGGAAGTGGCCGGATCGCGAATTCGACAAACTCGGCTATCTGCGAATAAAGGGCGCTCGGTCGCTTGATCCCGTCGATCTCGCGGTTTTGCGAGAACTCTTCTTGCTACGCGACAAGCGCGCGCGAGAGATTGATCGCCCACCGTTCAAAGTGCTTGGAAATCGTACGCTACTCGAGATGAGCCAATCTCACGCGACCGACCTAGATAGTCTCGCCGACATCAAAGGCATAACGGACCTGATCTTGAAACGTCTCGGAAAAGATCTGGTCGCGGCGGTCAAGAAGGGGCTTCGCAAAGCCCATGGTCCGATTCCAAAACTCGATACGACGGTCAGGCGACGCATGGATCGACGCTCCGAAAAGCGACTCGTGGCGCTGAAGGATTGGCGGGGTCCTCGCTCTGAGGAACTCAAGATCGACCCCGGCGTGTTATGTCCCAACGCCGCACTTGAATCGATTGCCGCCACGCATCCCGAGAACGCGGAAGACATGAAGGCGATCCCCGAACTCAAGAGCTGGTTCGTTCGCGAATTTGCTTCCGAGATCATCGGCGTATTGGAGCGACAATCCGCCGAAGGCGAGCCGAATACAGAAAATGCGCAATCGGCCGAGCAGCGACCTGCCGCGAAACGCTCTGGCAGAAAATCCAGGCGCGGCCACGACAGTGAGCCTACGCCATCCACCTCAGCTGCGACGCCCGCGACGAAGTCGACCTCCGACTAGCCGTCTACCAAACGATGCTCGACGGCGGCTCGGCATCCGAATCCCACGCTGAAATCGCACACCGACACCCCAATCGCGAAACAACGAATCGCCCCCTCGGCATGGCCAGAGGGGGCGATTCGTCGTTCCGGGATGAAGTGTCTGGGTTGTGCGAATTCGTCTATATCTTTGATGAAGTGGATTGGGTCGACGAAAAATCCGGGGATTGGGGTCGAGTGGGATGCAGTCTGGGGGAAAGCGCCGGCTCGGTACCCCATTCCCCGGGATGATTGACTGATGCAGCGAAGGACATTGGATGACTGGCCGGCCCAAACGAACGCGCCCGTGTTTTAACCGCTCGGGCCAGCCAGTTTCCAAATCGTTCTATCCTCTCCTTTAGCAGGTTGTGTGCCAACCTCGATCTGCCATTGAAAAATTTCATAACTATTTGTTTTAATTGAATTTTTTCCTATTTTGGCCTTTCATTCCTGTTCCCTCGGACGTGCCACATTGGGAGGCACCTGCCGTTTGGGTCTACGGGAACAGATTGCCGATGCGACATTTTCCAATGCAAACTCCAATGCTTGGCCCGATGTGCCAACAAATGTTCCTGCAATAGTTGTTTGCATCAAAGGCCCTTCGAAGAACTCCGCGAACGACGAACCTGCGACGGCGCATGAAAAGTGATCTCCGATGGGATCAGCGCGGACCGGAAATGGGGTGATGGGATAGACTGCCGCCGTGTTCGCCCAACGGCGCCAACAATTGCTCGATTCAATGGGTCCGGACGCCGTTGCGGTCTTCGTCGGCGCAGGTCTCGCCGTGCGCTCAGCGGACACCGAGTTCCCCTTCCGACAAGACAGCGATTTCTGGTACCTAACAGGCTTCGATCACCCTGACGCCGTCGCAGTGCTCTCCACACGCGAAGGCCCCGACTTCATCCTCTTCGTGCAGGCCCGTGATCGCGCAGCCGAGACCTGGACGGGGTTCCGGCCCGGTGTCGAGGGTGCCGTCGCCGACTACGGAGCCGACGTCGCATACCCTTGCGAAGAAACGCTCTCGAAACTCCCCGAGCTACTTCGCGGCGCTAAACGAATCTACCACTCCCTCGGTCGCAAGCGCGAAATCGACTCAAGCATCATTGCACTTCAGGATGAAATTCGACGCCAATCGCGCGGCGGCGTTCTTCCCGCAAACGAACTCATCGATCCGCGACTCCTCGTTCATGAAATGCGACTTCACAAATCTGCGGACGAAATCCGGATCATGCAGCGTGCCGCCGATATCACCCTCGAAGCGCATCACCGGGCAGCTCGACTCGCACAGCCCGAACGTTTCGAATACGAGCTCGAAGCGGAATTGGGACACGTCTTCCGGTCGCGCGGCGGGGCCGGACCCGCCTACGGAACGATCGTAGGCGGCGGGGTCAACGCAACAATTCTGCACTACATCCGAAATGACCAGCCGCTCCGAGCGGGCGATCTGGTCTTGATCGACGCCGGAGTCGAACTCGAGGGATACGCTTCCGACGTGACCCGTACCTATCCGGTCGGTGGACGGTTCGAACCCGCCGCGCGTGACCTTTATGAAGTCGTTCTGGCCGCGCAAGAAAAGGCGATCGAAGCTTCCGCACCTGGAAAGACGTTGCCTGAAATCCATTCAGCAGCGCTCCACGTACTCTGCGAAGGCATGCTTGCGCTGGGTATCTTGAAGGGCGAGGTCGAAGGAATCATCGAAAGCGAATCCTTCCGCCCCTACTACATGCATGGCACCAGCCATTGGCTCGGACTCGACGTGCACGATGTGGGGGCGTACGTGATGCCGGGGAACTCGCCGGACCAATCCAATGGAAGCGAAAAGAGCGGTATGAAAGCACGGACGCTTCGCGAGGGGATGGTCTATACAATCGAACCCGGACTCTATATCCCAGCGAATGATCCGAACGCCCCCGAAGCCTTCCGCGGCCTCGGAATCCGAATCGAGGACGACATCGTGGTCACGAAGGACGGAATCCTCAATTTGAATCGCGACATTCCAAAGTCGATCGATGAGATCGAAGCCTGGGTTCGCGACGAATAACAACACCCGGGGACCTCGACAGGGCCCGACAACCGAAGGAACGACTCTGAATGCCCGATATCGAATCGCTGTTGAAGGAGAAGCGATCATTCAAGCCATCCTCGGACTTCACCCGTGAAGCCAACTGGAACAAGCGCACGACGAGCGAATACCGGAAGCTCGGCGAGAAGAATCCGACGAAATTCTGGGCCAAGATGGCCAAGGAGAACGTCGATTGGTTCACGCCTTGGAAGAAGGTCCTGGACTGGAAGCCGCCTTTCGCGAAGTGGTTTGTCGGCGCCAAGACCAATGTCTCCTACAACTGTCTCGACCGTCATCTCGAAGGACCCAACGCCTGGCGCAAAAACAAGGCGGCCATCATCTGGGAAGGTGAACCCGGCGATACCCGCGTCATCACCTATTCCGAACTCCACAAGGAAGTCTGCCGCTTCGCCAACGTATTGAAGTCGCAGGGCGTCAAGAAGGGCGACCGCGTCTGTCTCTACATGCCGATGATCCCGGAGTTGGCGATCGCCATGCTCGCCTGTACTCGGATCGGCGCGCCGCATTCGATCGTCTTCGGTGGTTTTTCCTCGGAAGCGCTCAGCGACCGCATCAATGACGCCGAGGCAAAACTCGTCGTCACCGCCGATGGCGGCTACCGCAAAGGCGCGGCCTTTGGCCTGAAGGAGCTCGTAGACGCCGCGCTGCTGAAGTCGCCGTGCGTCGAAAAGGTCGTCGTCGTCGAACGAACGAAGCAAACGGTCGGCATGAAGTCGGGGCGTGATCTGTGGTGGCATGAAGTCATGGAGGACGCGAGCAGCCATTGTCCTCCCGCGAAACTCGACGCGGAACATCCGCTCTTCATTCTTTACACGAGTGGAACGACCGGCAACCCGAAGGGCATCCTGCATACGACCGGCGGCTACCTCACGCATGTCACGACAACCTTCAAGGCGGTCTTCGACATCAAGGAAGACGACGTTTATTGGTGCACTGCCGATATTGGCTGGATCACCGGTCACTCCTATGTCGTCTACGGTCCGCTGGCGAACGGTGCGACGACCGTCATGTATGAGGGCACACCGATGCATCCGGGGCCGGACCGCTGGTGGTCCCTGATCGAGAAATGGGGCGTTTCGATCCTCTATACTGCGCCGACGGCCATTCGAACCTTCATCCGACTTGGGGACGAGCACCCGAAGAGCCATGACCTCAGCAGCCTTCGGCTACTCGGATCGGTCGGCGAACCGATCAACCCAGAAGCCTGGATCTGGTACCACCGTGTGATCGGGGGCAAGCGCTGTCCGATCGTCGATACCTGGTGGCAAACCGAAACCGGGGGAATCATGATCTCGCCGATTCCGGGTGCCGTCGACACAAAACCCGGCTCGGCAACAAGACCCTTCCCGGGAATCCACGCCAACATCTACGACGAAGCCGGAAAGGCGCCGAAGGGTGAGGGCGGAGGTTTTCTCGTCGTCACTCAACCCTGGCCCGGCATGCTTCGCGGAATCTGGGGCGACAAGAAGAGGTTCAAGGAAACCTATTGGAGCAAATACGACGAAACGTATTTCGCTGGCGACGGAGCCCATCGCGATAAGGCTGGCTATTTCTGGATCATCGGTCGCATCGATGACGTGATGAACATCTCGGGCCATCGCATCGGAACCATGGAAGTCGAAAGCGCGCTCGTCTCCTCGCCAGACGTTGCGGAAGCGGCAGTCGTCGGTCGCCCCGATGAGATTACGGGTACGGCCATCGTGGCCTTCGTCTCGCCCAAGGCGACGACGACAGCAAGCGACGCGCTCGTCAAGCGACTCAAGCAACACGTCTCGAAGGAGATCGGTGCAATCGCTCGCCCGGCGGAAATTCGCTTTACGAACACATTGCCCAAAACACGCTCCGGAAAGATCATGCGCAGGCTACTTCGTGACATCGCCTCCGGCCGAGACGTCGCCGGCGATACCAGCACCCTTGAAGATTTCAGCGTTCTCGCGAAGCTGCGTGAGAGTGACGAGGACTGACACCGTAGAACCTCCCGTGATCTCGCGTGGGGCAGGACCGTAGTCGCCAGAACGGCGCGCGAGCGAAAGGAACATCCAAGCAAATGGCACTTTCAAAAACCCAGCAAGCACAGGCCGACGCCTATTTCGAACGTTTCATGGCTGGCTTGAAGCGAAGGAACCCGGGCCAACCTGAGTTCCATCAGGCAGTGCGCGAAGTTGCTCGAGACGTGATCCCATTCCTCGAAGACAAGAAGGCCTACAAACAAGCACGCATCCTCGATCGCATGACGGAACCCGATCGCGTGATCGTTTTTCGCGTCTGTTGGGTCGATGACCAGAACGAAGTTCGCGTGAATCGCGGAACTCGAGTGCAATTCAACAACGCGATCGGCCCCTACAAAGGTGGACTTCGCTTTCACAAGAACGTGAACATCTCGATCCTGAAATTCCTGGGCTTCGAACAAACCTTCAAGAACTCTCTCACGACCCTACCGATGGGCGGAGCCAAAGGCGGAGCGAACTTCAATCCCCAAGGTAAGAGTGATGGTGAAGTCATGCGCTTCTGCCAGTCGATGATGACCGAGCTCTTTCGTCATATTGGCCCGAATACTGACATCCCGGCCGGCGACATCGGTGTCGGTGCGCGAGAAGTTTCGTATCTCTTCGGCCAATACAAACGGCTCCAGAACGAATTCACTGGAACGATGACGGGTAAGGGGTTGGCCTTTGGCGGCTCACTCATTCGAACTGAAGCGACCGGTTACGGCTGCGTCTATTTCGCACGCGAAATGCTCGCAACCCGTGGCGAGGAGATCAAAGGCAAGACATGTCTCGTGTCCGGCTCGGGAAACGTTGCGCAATACACGGCCGAGAAGATCATCCAACTCGGCGGCAAGGTCGTCACGCTTTCCGATTCCGGAGGGTTCATCCACGACCCCGATGGCATCGACGCGGAGAAGCTTGCCTGGGTCGTCGACCTCAAGACTGTGAAGCGCGGGCGAATCAGCGAATACACGGAGAAATGGGGCGGCGACTACCACCCGGGCAAGCGACCCTGGGGCGTGCCTTGCGATTTCGCCTTTCCCTGTGCAACGCAGAACGAACTCGACGAAGACGACGCCAAAACACTCGTCGCGAACGGCTGCACACTCGTTTCCGAGGGAGCCAACATGCCTTCGACGATCGAAGCCATCAACGTCTTCCTCGAGAACAAGATTCTCTTCGGGCCCTCGAAGGCGGCCAATGCCGGAGGTGTCGCAGTCAGCGGCCTCGAGCAATCGCAAAATGCGATGCGACTATCATGGACGCGCGAAGAGGTCGACAAACAACTACTCGACATCATGCAGAAGATTCATCAATCCTGCGTCGATCATGGAACAGAGGGCGACTACATCAACTACGTGAAGGGGGCGAACATTGCCGGCTTCGTGAAGGTTGCGGACGCGATGCTGGCCTACGGGGTGCTCTAACAGCAAAGCGGCGCCTTCACGATTCACAGACGATCGTTCAACGATCTGATGGGCGCCGAAGGCTATCCGGAAGCCGACATAGGGATACCGACGGGCGCTTCCCCGCAATTCGAGTCGCTGGCGATGCGTCCGGTCGACCAGGATCCACTGCGGTTACGCGACGCATGGATCACACCACCGAGTCGAGGCATCTCCGCTTCGAGGGTCTGGCCGCAGACCAGCTCGAGGAGCGTTCGCACGACGCCTTTATGAGCAACAACAAGCGCGGACGAAGCCCCCGTCGCACGAAGCCTCGTCAGTCCGGATTCGATGCGACTTCGAAAATCGGGTCGCCGCTCGCCCTCCGGAAACTCGAAGCCAGGCTGCTTCGCCTGCCAGGCCGCGTAGAGCGCGGGGTCGACAACCTCGATCTCTTCCCGCGTAAGCCCTTCCCAACGGCCGAAATCGATCTCGCGAAAATCGAACTCGATTCTCACTGGGTGATTGGGCGCAATGATCTGCGCGGATTCCCAAGCGCGACACAGTGAGCTCGCCCAGACCGTCTCGAAAGTCTCGCCTGGAATCTGACGCCGGGCCTGATGCGCCTGCTCTCGGCCGAGATCCGAAAGCGGCACGTCGGTCACACCGTAGTAGCGAATACTGGACTGCCCAGCGGTCTCACCATGACGAACGAGTATCAGACGAGTCAATCGATCCTGCATGACTGAAAGCCTCGCGCGACGCCCTCGGCGCGTCAACGGATCAGCCGAGAGAAGAACCAGATCGGATAGCATCACAGTCGAATCAACGACGCGGCCACCAATAAATCAATGACGAAACTGAGCCCCATCTCCCTACCGGTCGAAGCACGCCTACAGGCCACCCTCATCAAGCGCTACAAACGATTCCTCGCGGACGTCCGACTCGAGGATGGCAGCGAGATCACGGTCCATTGTCCCAACCCGGGAAGCATGCTGGGAACGAAGGACCCGGGCTCCGCGGTTCGCTGTTCGACGAGTGACAATCCAAAACGAAAACTGCGCCATACACTCGAAATGATCCGGGTAGGAAGAAGCTGGGTCGGCCTTCATGCGGTCAGGGCCAATGCGCTCGTCAAGCGAATGCTCGTAGCGAATGCCTTTGCGCCTTTCGCGGGATACGAGAAGATCGAATCGGAGGTCACCGTCGCAGAAGGGTCGCGCTTCGACTTCCGGCTATCGGACCACTCAACGCATTCAACCCATAGAGAGGCGTGTTGGGTCGAGGTCAAGAGCGTGACGCTTTGCGCAGAACGTCGAGCGCGATTTCCAGATGCGATCACGACCCGCGGCCGAAGACACCTCGAGCACCTCATGTCCCGCAAGCGGGATGGCGAACGCGCAGCCCTTCTCTACATCGTGCAGAGAGCCGACGCCGACTCTGTCGCTCCGGCGGACGACATCGATCCAGAATATGCAGCGACACTGCGAGAAGCGGCCGCTGCGGGCGTCGAAATCCACGCACTCGGCGCACGGGTTCTTCGCGACCGCATACGACTGGAGCGAATTCTACCGGTGCTGCTATAGCGAACTCCCGGTCGGGAGAGATCGGGCGGCGGAACTAACGACCATCGTATTGTGTCTCTTCGAGTGCGTTGAACTCCTCGAGGACCCGGTCACCCTCCGGATGCTCGAGGATTCGTGCCTCGAGAAGCTTCCGCTGTTGTTCGGCTGCCAGCTTCGGCTGTTCGTCGGTGGCCCACTTCGTGATCTCGGTCCAGAAGGGGTCGACGATCTCTTTGCCGGAGATCGTGCCTCCCTCCGTCGTCTTGAAAGTGAGATTTCGGATCTCCCCCAGATAGAGGCGCAGCGACTCCACATGAACCTCTTCGTCGAGTCGGATGCGATCGACGATCTGCGCGGCATGCTCGGCCTCTTCGCGGCGCGTGAGAAAGAGGCCCGGATCCCTGAGAATCTGCTCAGTCGTTGCGAACCCTCGTTCCGCGCGAAATTCAATCAACAGGAGATTGAGCAAGAAGTAGATCGTGCTGGCATGCGGCGCCGAAATCGGAGGCCTGACCTTCTGATCCTCTTCGGGCCGTGCGATGTTTTCGGGCACTTCAGGTTCTGGATACTCTGTTTGTCCGAAGGCCAGGTCTCGCAACGCGAACCACATGATGTCGTGACCACCGATTCCGTTCTCGGGCTCACCACCCTCGTCGATTCCGTGGGCCTTGAGTAATCCCTTTCCAAGATGGCCCAGCGCCATGGCCGAAATGTCTTCGACAACGACATCTTGAAAGTCCGGAAACGTCAGCTCGGCAAGAATTCGACCACGCGCTTCAATCCGCCCCGTAATCGTCAGGCTATTCCAGAAGCTTTGCCCGAGACCTTCGAACAGCATCAACTTTTGTTGGGCGAGACTCGGAAAGCGGATTCCGGCCAGAAGCGAGGAATCCGCGGCCATCAATTCGCCGCCATTGGATTCGAGTTCTTTCGTCCAGGCTGCGAAAGCCGGCCCACGGTTCCTCATGCGGGGGCACATATATTGGCCCGCCGCGTTGAATCCGCCGTGGAGCCGCTGTCCTGCTTCGATCTGCGGACTGGCATAGTCGAGCGATTGCATGAGTTCGTCTTCGCTGAATACCAATTTCGTCATGATGGATCCTCTTCTGAAAGGGGTGCTGCGCCCGAACGGACGGATTTATTTCTTTCCACGAGCGCTAGTTCACAGAACCGAGTGACTTGATCGATCAGGTCATCGCGATCGATAGCGGCTTTTCTTCCCTGGACGAGCGCTTGATGAATCAGCCCGACAATTCCGTGGGCGATGAGGCTGGGATCGAAGTCGGATCGGAGATGGCCCTGTTGGATTCCTCGTTCGAGGCCACTCGCCAGGCTTTCCGCGAGACCTTCGCGCATTCCGTGAACTGGCTCGCTGACTCGATCGATCATCGCGGGATCCGTAAAGGCCGCGCCTAACACACCGGGATTCTCATCCTCGTATTCGAGCAACGCATTCAGCGACATCGTCAGCCGATCCTTGAAGCCGAGGGACGACGATCGGCGCCCGATGCGCAGCATGAGCTCGTCGCCTGCCTGGGCGACGAAGGCGAGAAAGGCCGCTCGCTTGTCGGCAAAATGGGTGTAGAAGGTGCCCGCGGCGACGTCCGCTTCACGCGCGATGTCTTGGGGGCGCGTCGCGTGGTAGCCGAGCTCGACGAAGAGCTTGCGAGCCGCGAGAAGTAGACGGTCGCGCGTCTCCGCACTGCGCCTGGCGTGGCGACCCTGCGAGATTTGCGAAACGGCGAGCTCAACGGTCATTGGATTGAGTATTTGTCATCATTGACAAATTGTCAATTGAAGTCGACAAGAGAAATACATGTGTATTTTCAAATAGTTGGAAGTCATCGATCGAACGTCTGAGATGTCGACGCCGTGCCTTCCCATCCCTGCTATGAAGCCTCCATGCCGCAACCCGAGCTGCCCAGCGCCGAAGATGCGACGCACATCCGCCGCATCCGAATGCCGCTATTGCGTTGGTACGATGCGAATGCCCGCGACCTTCCGTGGCGGCGATCGAGCGACCCATTCGCCATTTGGATCTCCGAGGCGATGCTGCAACAAACGAGAGTCGAAACGGTCATCCCCTATTGGCATCGCTTTCTCGATGCCTTTCCCAACGTCGAGAGTCTGGCGCGAGCCGAGCTCGATGACGTCTATGCCGTGTGGACGGGACTTGGATACTACTCGCGCGCTCGAAATCTGAAACACGCTGCCGAATCGATCGTTGCCGAGCATGCTGGGCGCCTACCCGAGACAGTCGACGCGTTGCGCGAGCTGAAAGGCATTGGTCGATACACGGCGGGTGCGATCGCCTCGATCGCCTTCAACCGCGAAGCGCCGTTGGTCGACGGGAATGTCATTCGCGTTTTCACTCGCGTATTGGATATCCGTCGGGAAAGCACATCCAGAGAAGTGGTCGAAGAGCTCTGGCAGATCGCCGACATACTCGTCCGCGGCCCACGGCCCGGAGATCTCAATCAAGCTCTGATGGAACTCGGGGCAACGCTCTGCACACCCAAGAAACCGACTTGCCCGGCCTGTCCGATTCGCAGGCATTGCCTCGCCAACGCGAAGGGCGATGCCGAAGCACTCCCGATCAAGAAGAAGAAGCCAAAGCCAAGGCCCATGCGATCCGTCGCCGCGTGGATCGAGCGTAACGGAAAAATCCTGGTCGTCCGGCGGCCCGAGGCAGGGCTGATGGCTGGACTCTGGGAACTGCCGGGCGGCGAGATCGGGCCAAAGGACGAAGGCAAGGATCGCCTGGCGGAGATCATTCGGGATGCGGTCGGTCTGAAGATTCGCAACGCGGAGTCTGTTGGACACGTCGAGCATCTCTTCACCCATCGAAAGCTCGATCTCGAAGTCTTTCGCTGCCGCTTGGCTGGCCCACCCAATGGCACACAGCGAGTCACCCGAGGCGACTACGCAGCCCATCGATGGGTGCGAGCGAATGCAATCCTCCGCCTCGCCCATGCCGGGCCGACGCGCAAAGCGTTGGTGCTAATGGGAGAATCCGACGAGAGCTCCGCGCGAAATGCGAGAAGAAGAGAATCATGAATGGCGAAGACGATCGCGACAAAACGAGCGGGGATCGCTTCGCAGACCTGATCGGACAAACGAAAGACATCGCCCGGGGCCCGGCACGAGCAAAGGCACCGCCCTCGAAGCCCAGGGTGCTAGGCAAAACGGGCAATGCATCGGATCGATCCGGCCCTGCCAATCAGGGGCCGGGTTCAGCCTTTCGTTTTCCTGAGTCCGGCGAGCCGCGACTCGCTGCCGCCGGGGGCGTGAGCGACACCCAGCTCCTCGCCCTTCGACGGGCCGACCCGGCACCCGAGGAGAAGATCGACCTCCACGGACTACGCCGCGAAGCGGCCGGACGACTGATCGCTCGGCGCATCGAGAGTGCACGCACGAGAGGCCTTCGCTGCGTGATCTTGATTCATGGAAGAGGGCGCAGATCGGAAACCGGCGAAGCGGTTCTTCGAGATTCCGTCCCGGGCTGGCTTTGCGAATTGCCGTGTGCGAGGCATGTCCTGGCATTCGCACCCGCGCCCAATCAATTTGGCGGGGAGGGCGCGACACTCGTCCTGCTGCGCCGAGCCGACTAGGAGCCTGAGCCAAGACTGCCGCGGGAAGCCCAGGTCCGAACGAATCAGTCCGGGGGAGCCGGCCGAACGAGACCCATTTCAGCGAGCTGCCGGCGAAGATCCTCGACCCGCTCGCGGTTGACACCCATATCGCTGTGGCCCACGCGTGACGCCGACCGAAGGGCGATCTCGCCCTCCCGCTCACGCAACAAGAATTCGACGTCGTCCCGGTAGCGCATCCGTTTTGACTTGTAGACGGCGTGTAGGTAGAACTCGCTCTTCGTCACGATCTCGACATTGGATTCAGCCTCTAGAATCGTTTGCAACCCTTGCCACGCAGCCGACGAGGTCCCCGCGATCGCGAACGCGTCGGCGTGGTGGTCGGGATCGTCAGCGAAACTCGATACACAATTCGGTTTATCCGGACACGGCGCGAGACCGCCGTCACGAGCGCCGATCCCCTCTGGCATTCGGCCCCCGCAACCCAACGCGAAGCTCAACAACAACACCAATAATGGAAAAACCAACGCTCGAAGAGACACTGTCATTTTCTACTTTTCGCTCCCACTCGCGCTACCCGTGCTCGATCGCTCGCACACGAACCTACGCAGTCAACTGTTCCAGGCCTCGCCGTAGTCGATCAAGATCTCGGCTCCAGGTTGCACGTTTCGCAGGGCATAGAGTTCTTCGCCCTGAAACTCTGCATTCGGCGTTGCCCCATGATTCAGGAATCGCAGCGCATTTCGACCGCGAATCCCGCTTTCCGAACCATCCTCGTCGACCAGCCAAAGGACGTATGTGCCGTCGACGTTAGTCGGATCACCTTCGAATCGTCCAATTCCCTGCCCCTTGCGCAGACGCGTTAGGGCGAAGATTCCGCGGCCGTGTATGCGACTCCGGCGAACTTCGATTCGCTCGTGCATTCGCCGCTCGCGCAACCGCCAACCCACATCCCGTTTCACTAGAAGCGGTCCGCTGGCCAGAACACCATCGCATCGGGTGGAAGGATCCGATTCAAGAACGCTCGGCCATCTTCGTCCGCCAAGAGATCGACGTCCAGACGAGAGGCGATCCCGATCAGGTTCACGCATCTAAAGCTCGCACGGGCATCGTCCATCGGATGGGAGCGAATCCCGCGATGTTCGAGTGCAACGGTCAGCCCAATATCATCGAAGGTCGGCAGCACCAGAAAGGAGCGCAGCTGCTCGCTCGTCAGGCGCCCGGCAGCGCCGCGAATCAGATCATCGTCGGCCCTCGGTACCAGCAAACTAGCAACCAGCATGGCCAACGCCAAAGCGCCGTCCTCGAAGCGACCGACTTCCGTAATCGTCAGGACATCTTCGAGAATCGCAGCGCGCGCATAGGCCACGGTCAACCCACCGCGCTTCGCGACCCAGAATTCTTCACGCGGAGATGGCGTGAGTCGAAGACAAGCACGCCATGCCTCGTCGTCCCGAACGATCGTCCCGCTCCGACTCGCCCCATAGGCGGCATGGATCGATTTGACGGATTGCAGCGTCCGTTCGTCATCCGCACCGACCGGCTGAAGTACGATTTCCTCGTGGCCTTCCTCGCCCATCGTCCTCGCTTCTGGATCGCGGCGTAGGATCGTCTGTTGGCCGCCCCAGGAGTGCCAACCTCGTTTTTCGAAAAACTCCGACGTCGCAGGCGGCGCGCCGGGGAAAATCACCGCCAGCTCGAGCCCACGGGATCGCATTTCATCACAGACCCGTTCGAGTAGCTCGGTCGCGATTCCCCGACCGCGACTCTCCGGATCGGTATATAGATTGCTGAGCCCTCCGGTCGGAATATTGTGCCCGAGAATTTTCAGATGGCGTGGAAGAATCGAAACGGCGGAGAGAATTCGATCGCGCTCGACCGCGACGAAGACGTTCTCGCCCGACCAGCTCGGATCGAAATCCATCTGCTGCCGAAATCGATCGCCGGCCGTCCAGCCCTCGGCAAGAAGCCAACCGTCGAGCATTGCCGCGAGTGTCTTCGGTTCCTGGGGCTTGAGCGTCCGAATCTCCATCGCCCCTGAGTATACTCAGCTCCAAAGGAGTGTTTCGCTATGTCGGACTCGGAAGTGCAAGAAAATTCTCAGGCCAAATCGACCTACAAAGAGGGCTTTGGCCTCTTCGTAAAGGGTCAGCTCGACGACGCCATCGCCCGCTATCGCGATGCGATCGCGATCGACGACACCCTTTCGATCGCCTGGAACGGGCTATCGATGGCACTCGCCAAGAAGGGAGATCTCGGTGCAGCGATCACGGCCGCCGAAAAACTCGTCGAACTCGAACCCGACGACCCGCTATCCCATACGAATCTATCTCGAATCCTGATGCAGAAGGGACTCATTCCGGAGGCGGAAGACGCGCGGGCGAAGGCGATGGGCCTCCAGATGCGACAGCAGGGAAGCTGAAGACGCGGGAAGCTCGAGGGCCGACGTAGGGTTCAGGCTGTGGACCCCGACAACGTCTCGAGCAGGGCGACCATGTCCTCGGGAAGCGGCGCCTCGACCGAAATCTCATCAACGGACAAACGCATGGCATGCAGCATCTGCCGCGGGGCCGGAACCTTGGCAATCTCATCGGTCGACATATATTCGAGATCCCCGAGAACCGGATGACCGAGGTGGGCCATCGTCGCGCGAATCTGATGGAGAAAGCCCGTCTCGAGTTGAACTTCGACGAGCGTTGCTTCAGCGAATTGTTCGAGTGGCCTCACTGACTGACGACAGCGCCTTCCGCCGGCGACGACCTCGACATGCGCGGGATGATGGCGCGTGACCTCGAGGGCGAGATCGACCCGACGCGCCTTCTCGAACTTTCCAGCCACCACGGCTCGATAGGTCTTGTTGACTCGATGTTCGCTGAACGCGCCACGAAAGCGCTTCCAATGCATCTCGTCTTTCGCAAAGAGCAGGGCGCCACTGGTATCGACATCGAGGCGATGGACGACACCCGATCGCAGCCCCCCCTCACCCACACCTAGAATTCCCTCGTAACGAGCAACGACGGCATTCAACACGGTGTCTTGCTGGTCGGGACGAAGCGGATGGACCCCACAACCCGCCGGTTTGTCGACGACGAGCCAGCCCAGTCCTTCGCCAACGACCCGGAGGTCGAGGTCAGGGCGTGGCGTCGGTCGCTCGTCTTCCGCCCGGAGCGACCCCGTGATCGTGAAGCGATCGCCAGGCTCCGTCTGTAGCGACTTATCGGAGATCGAGAGCGCTAGGTCGCCCTTCTCGATTCGACCCACCTCGAGTAGATGTCGGACCCGCGCTCGGGAAATCCCCAGCCGGGCTGCGAGTGCCCGATCGAGGCGAACACCCGCCTGCTCCGCATCGTCCTTGATCTCGACCGTCGTCGATTCCACCGCCATTTGTCTCCTCGCCCTCGAACTCGAAACTTCCGCAAAGGATGCGGTGCTCCCCGAAGGTGCGGACACTAGCGTTCCGATCCGCCAAAAACCGCAATCGAACGCTCGCACCCACCGAGCCCTCAGCCTACTCGAACCGTCGGCCCCGGGTGGGACTCCGGTTCGCGCCGCAGACCTGCGCGGGGTACCCTCCGGCGCTCCCGAAGCCGATGCCCCGCTGGGATCGCATTGGCCCTCTGCCCAGGCAAAACACTGAAATGACAGCTGTTTCCAAGTCCACCAAGACCCCGGAAAAACCGCCGGCCAGGACGCCAACCCGAACCGCGACGAAGCCGGCGACCACCAGCGCGTCTTCATTCGGCGACCCGCCTCATATTTCAGTGATGGACACGACCCTGCGTGATGGCGAGCAGACGCCGAACGTTTCCTATACGCCGGCCGAAAAGCTCCAGCTCGCGCGCATGCTGCTCGTCGACGTCGAGGTCGATCGGATCGAGATCGCCTCGAGCCGAGTCTCGAGCGGCGAGCTCGAATCCGCCCAGAAAATCACGAAGTGGGCGCGCAAGGCCCGCTTGATTCAGCGCGTCGAAATGCTCGGCTATTGCGATGGCAAGAAATCCGTCGATTGGATCTGTGGCGCTGGCGGCAAGGTCATGAACCTCCTCACGAAGGGCTCCGAGCGACATTGCACCCAGCAGCTGGGGCTGACGCCCGAGGAACATCGCGAGCGCATCTCGACGACGATTCGCTATGCGCGCAAGAAGCGGCTCACGGTCAATGTCTACCTCGAGGACTGGTCGAGCGGCGTTCGTGATTCATTCGACTACGTCTTCGCCATGGTCCAGGAACTTCGTGCGCTGCGCGTCGCACGAATCTACCTCGCCGATACCCTGGGCATCTTCGCGCCCGTGGATGTGACGCGCTTCGTGGGACTGATGACGGCGACCTGGCCGGCCGTCGATTTCGAATACCATGGTCACAACGACTACGGCCTGGCGACCGCGAATTGCCTGGCCGCGATCCAGGCGGGCGCGCGCGGTGTCCATACCAGCGTGAATGGTATGGGCGAAAGAGCGGGCAATACCTCGCTGGCGGAAATCGTCGCGGCGATTCACGACCACAGCGACAGCCAGACGGGCCTCATCCAGGCGCGGCTGATCGCGCTTTCGAATCTCGTCGAAACCTTCTCCGGCAAGGAAGTCTCCGCCAATGCGCCGATTGTCGGTCGCGACGTCTATACCCAGACCGCTGGCATCCACGCAGACGGCGACGCGAAGGGCGATCTCTATGGGACAAAGCTCGCGCCCAATCGATTCGGCGGCGCCCGCCGCTATGCGCTCGGCAAGCTCTCGGGGAAGGCTTCCCTCGACCACAACCTGGCCGACCTCGGAATCGACTTACGGGACACCGACCGAGACCGCGTCCTGGAACGAATCGTCGAGCTCGGCGACCGCAAACACATCGTCACACCAGAAGACCTGCCCTACCTGATCGCGGACGTCCTCAAGCGCCCCGAAGATCAATTGGTCAAGGTCGACAGCTACCGCGTCGACGTCGCCAGTGGCGAAGCGCCCAGGGCGGAGGTCGCGCTCGCCTACAAGGGAATCATCGAAAAGGCCGAGGCCAGCGGAGGCGGCGGGTACGACGCCTTCATGAATGCAATGAAGAAGGCGGCCAATGCCCTTTCGATCGATGTCCCGGTTCTCGCCGACTACCGCGTTCGCATCCCGCCGGGCGGGCGCACCAGCGCGCTCGTTGAGACCACCGTCACGTGGTTGGTCGAGGGATCGGCCGCGTCGGGACGCCGGAAATCCGGATCGACCTTTTCGACGTTAGGCGTTGACTCTGACCAACTCGCCGCTGCGATCATCGCGACAGAAAAAATGCTGAACGCCGTCGTGACTCGCCGAAATGGCGACAAGTCCAAACCCGCCAATCGCGAGCGACGCAAGTCCTCGGGCAGCGCCAAGCAGTCGAGCCGGTGACACCGATCCAAATGTCGCCCCGCCGGCGATTCAGAGTCCGTGGCGCGCGCGAAAGCTCCCTGATCCACCGGATCTCGATCGTCGCCATCCTCGCCAGTTCCGCCCTGGGCTGCAGTACGTTCTCAGCCAAACAAATCGAAGCTCGCTACAGCCCGAGCGAAGGGGTCCTGGAAACGGTCGCGGTACTAAGGCGCCATGTCCCGGACAACACCTACCGCTTTCCCCCAGCCAATGACTTCTCTGGCCGCAACGTCTATCGCGCTTCGCTGTTGAGACTCGAAAGCCTGGAACGCGCAGAGGCCGGCGCGATGGCCAGCGGATACATGGATGATGTAATCGCCTTCGCCAAGGCCAGGGCCTTGGAACGGCTTCGAGCCTTCGATCTCGCTGCCGAGCAATATCGCGAGAGCGCGAGGCTCTCGAAGGAACTCCGCCCTGTCGCCCTCGCGAGTGCCACGCTTTGCGAACGAATCGATTTCGCGGTCTCGGTCGGGATCGATCTCCACGACCCCTTCGCCGATGCCGGGATCGAGCCACTTTCCCTGGACGCAAATCTCGTGCGTCAGGGCCTCGACGACCGGGTGGCTCGCCTATCGAGAATCTTGGCCGAACTCGACGAAACCCACTACCGCTGGATCGTTCAAGAAGAGATTGAACGAGCGGATTGGGTCCGTGCTCAATACGCCGTCGCGATTCGTTCGGTCGTCGACAACGGTACGCTCCTGGCGCTCCAAGAACTGCAAAGAGTCGTCACGCGGCATGGCGCCAGCAAGAATCGCCTTCGCCACATTCTTCGTCTTGCGGATTTCTATGCCGCCCTCGGCCGCGAATATCTCGCCGCCATCCCTCCAGAGAGTCTCGCTTTCGACCCGGCCAAATTCCGAGAAATATTCGATGCAGCGATTCGACTCTACGAACTCGTCGCAAGTCACGATGGTCGCCCCGAAAAGCTCGAGGCCACGCGGAGTCTCGAAGCCTTCCTCGCCCTCACGTTGAGTATCGATGCCGATCGCTTCGATCGTTAGTCGCCGCGCGCGAAAGGGCTGGACCAGCCCATGGCTGCTCTTCGTGGCTCTGGCCTGGGCAACGACCGGCTGCCTCAAGCCTCCGACGATTCTCGTCGAGAACCTGCTCGAACCCCTCGCTCGCCCGGCGCTGTGGGTCCCCGCCGACAGCGATCTCGCCGCCGCCAGACTCGCACGAGCCGCGCTGATCGCCCAGTCCATTCCGGCCTCCACCCCGGGTGGATCGCCTCGGGTTGCGCCGTCCGTCGAAAATGCACTGGCCGAGCTGACCTCGATCGACTTCCCAAAGGACGACGCGAAGCTCGTTCCCCTGGCCATCGATCTGCGCAATTCGACGCTCGACAACCCCATCGCCTACCGCGCCGCATCAAGAGTTCTGATGGACCGGCGAAATCTCGATCCACGCATCGTCGGCCGCCTCGACACCACGATCGATGACGATCCGATCATTCTCGCGAAGCGCCGTCAATTCGATGGCTGGCACAGACTCTGGGCCAGATCCTTCAACGCCGTCTCCCAGCCACTCGGCAGTACGGCCATCACCGGTTTCGTACTCGCGCCCTACCAACTCGCCAACAGCCTGATCCACTGGGCCGCGGATTTTTCGAATACCGAGCCTCTTTCAGGAACCGACCGACAAGCACTCGTCTTGCGACAGGATTTTCTTCGCAAACATCCCACGACCGAACTCACCGAAGTACTCGAGGGGAAAATTGCCAAGAGCACGATCCTGCTCGAGAAGACCCTCGCCCTGCGCCGCGTGCGCGCAGCGGAAAACGCACTCGATCATGATGAACCAGCGCTCGCCCTGCATCAGGCCGAGGTCGCATTCGATACGCTTGCCCCGCATCCGTCGAAAAATGGACGGCTACGCAAGCGCGTCCTCAAGGCCGAAGCCGAGGCTTCCAAGCGGATTGCGAAGTCGAGCCATCTTAGAATTCGCTCCCTGGAATCCACCCCAGGCCCAGTAGATTCACGAGACGCTGCGCGTGCCCTCGGTCGCACACTGCTCACAAAGCCTTCGAGTAGCCCCGAGTGGGATCTGCGTCTAGCCGAGTATCGAATGCAGCGCGAAGGGCCGGGCGACGGATTGAGCGAATACATCTTCTCCCTTCGGCAGCACGAGAGCGGGTACGACCGGGTCGTCCGCGGCCGGCTCGCACGCCTCGCCGCGGTCGGGTCAGTCAAGGACAAGATGGCGAGGCATGCGCAGGCCTTGCTCGAAGACTCTTGGCAAAATCCGTTCGGCGCTTTCAAGCGACTCGATCGGCGCGCGAACCGCGAAGAACTCGCCTGGCGCCTAGCGGGCGAGTGGGTTCGTCGAACGCGATACCCAAACCTCCCTACACCGATTGCCTATCTGATCGATACGCCAACCATCGTCATCACGATCGTGCTCGCACCGCTTCGCGCCATGATCGCGCCGTGGACGGGTTCTCCTGATTTCAGACGCGCTCCTGCCCTGGCCGCCTATCGCTATTTGCGGATGTTCCCGGACGGCAACGAGCAACACGAAATCGTGGAGTGGCTCTACGACTACGAGAGCCATGAGAAGCGCTGGGGACGGGCGCTCCGGCTCGCCGACTTCATCCCTGAGTTCGACGCTGAGGAACGTCAGGAGTTGGTCGAAAAGACGACCAAGAAACGTCTTGAATCGGTCGACAAGCTCGATCGTCGAGACAATCGGACTTCGATCTTGAAGGGGCTCGCTCGCGAGTTTCCAGACTCCGAGGGAGCGCACATTGCTGGACTTCGCGCACGCGCGGAGCTCGAAGATGCTAGTCCGCAACACATTCGAATCACGAAGAGCTTCCTGCTCGAGAATCCCAAGGTTGCCGGATCCGACGGACTCGGATTGAACCCCAGGCTGTTGAACGAGGATGATGCGGATGGCGAATTGCATCCCGACGGCGTCCTGCTTCGCGGTGGCCGCGTCCTCGAATTCTCTCTGATCGCCGAGGGCCAGACGCACAAGGATCCGCCCGAATTGAGGTCCCGAAAAATTTCGAGACGCCGCTTGAGTCGGATTGCCTCCACCCTCGACGAGGCCGTACAGCGCAATAGCCTGATCGATGTCGACGCTCGCCAATCGGCCGATGCGAGCCGAGACGTCTACCTCGAACGCGCCAGCCTGGGCCTGACTGACAACGTGGATCACAGACCCACTGCGGAGTCGACTCATGTCTATCAGAGTCTCCGTGAACGTTACGGCCTCGTTCGTGGACGTGACTCGGTTCTTCCCTTCGACATTGTCGTCCGAGGCAGCCTGGGAGAGTTCTCGCTCGGTGCCTTTCCGCGCTGGCGGGCGCCGCGCGAAACGCCGGACGCTTTTCTCTACCGCTAACACGACCCCCGGATAGTGCACGGCTCCGGCCGGTCGAGCCTCGGCGATCAATCTGGTCGACTGGCCTCTTCGAGTAGCTCGATCGGATGAATGACCCGCGCCGTCAGCCCGCGTTGCCCCAATCCGGCCGCGAGTTGCATGGCGCAGCCGGGATTTCCAGTCGCGACGAGATCGGGATCCACTTCGGCCAGCGCATCGATTTTCGGCTGCAAAACCGCTTGCGACATTTCCGGTTGCGTCAGGTTGTAGATCCCGGCGGCGCCGCAACAGGCTTCTGGATTGCGGTGGGCCACGAGTTCGAGATCGGGGATCGCTTCGAGTAGACGGCGAGGCCCCTTCGCAATTCCCTGCGCATGAATGAGATGGCAGGCATCGTCATAACAGACGCGTTTCGGAATCGAACGGTGGGAGAGCTGTGCGTCGACTTCGTCGAGGAATTCGAGCACATCCCGAATGCCGCCCGCCAATCTACCCCCGGCCTCACCGATCCAGCTCTCGGCTTCGCGCAGCGCGGCGCTGCAACCCGCCGACGTTACGATGATCGCGTCAACGACTCCGAGTTCGCCCTCGAACGCCGCCGCATTCTTTCGCGCCAGGTCGTGAGCAAATTCGAGATCCCCGCTATGTGCTTGAAGCGCGCCGCAACACCCCTGCGCCTGCGGTACCACGACGTCATAGCCGGCGCGAGCAAGTACGAGTCTCGCCGCATCGTTCACGCGACCAAAGAACTCGGGCATCACGCATCCCTCGAAAAGCGCAACTCGACCGCGCCGTGTGCCCACCGCTGGAGTGAAGGCCGGCATGCGCTTCCGTTCCCGGACGACGGGAATTTCCGGAAGAAGCCGGCTCATCTCGGCCAGCCGACCGGGCAGAACCAGCGCAGCCAATCGATCGAGACGAAGTTTCTGAACGATGGAAAGAAGCCCGACTAGCAACCGGAGTCGGCGCGGCTTCGGAACGATTTCTCGAAGCGCAAAGCGCTCCAGGAAAGTCGAGAATCGAAAGCCCGATTCCGACTCGCGGACGATGGCCCTGGTCTGTTCGAGCATCTCTCCGTATTGCACGCCAGAGGGGCACGCGGTCTCGCAGGCGCGGCAGCCCAGACAAAGGAAGGCTTCTTCTTCGAGCAGACTAGGATCTTCGAGCCGCCCTTCCGCAAGCCCGCGCATCAGATAGATCCGACCGCGGGGAGAGGCCGTCTCGCGTCCGGTCACGCGGTAGGTCGGACAACTCTGCAGGCATAGACCGCAATGAACACAATCCAGGCTTTTCTCGTAGAGCGCCTCTCGCAGGGCGCCGCGAAAGGCGGTCTGTCCGCTCGTCCCGCCTGCGTCTGGGATCGACTTGCTCTCCACTCGCTCAGATTCTCCCTGCGAATCGACCCGGGTTCAAGATTCCGGACGGATCGAAGCGGTTCTTCAAAATGGCAGCCATCGATACACCGTCGCCCTGATCGTCGAAGACGTCGATCTCGTCACGCCACGGCTCGGGAAGTGTCTCGAAGATCGTCGATCCGCCACACGAGGCAACGCGACGCCGGATGGAGAGCAAGGCTTCGCGGTCCTCGACCGAACCACGCGCACGAATCTTTCCAATCCCGAGATCGACCGATACCTCGAGGCCTGCGTCGATCATCGTACGAGTCATCTTCTCAGAATCGGAACCGAGAACGTTGGCCTGCACGACGATCGCGTCGGACATGGGCTCGGCGCGCGCGTCACGCAACACATCAACCTCTTGCTGGGCGATCGGCTCGATCGCGATCGACCGCGCAATCACTTCGCGATCGTGATCGACGCCCTCCCTGCTCCCGCCGAGTTCGATCACCAGCTGGGGCGATTCGTCGGCCGGCCGCTGGGACCAGACCAGCGCGCGAATCGTCGTCTGTTGGCCAAGCGCGCGACAACCCTCGAAGTGGTCGGGGGTCAACCCCTTTTGAGCGACGAAGGCCTCGCGCACCGCGGGCAGCGGGCGAAGCCGCAACCAGGCACCGCAGATCACGGCAAGAGAACCGAATGACCCGCAGTAGAGCTTCGCCAGGTCATAGCCAGTCACGTTCTTGACGACACGACCGCCACATTTTGACCGAATTCCATCGCCGCCGACGACTTCCAGCCCCAGGACCACATCGGCTACCCGACCGAACGCCTGGGCGCGGGGACCGACCGCCGCGGTCGCGATCGTGCCACCGAGGGTCGAGGTTGCACCGGGCGGGTCGAGCGCGAGTTCCCATCCCTCCGCACGGGCCGCATCCTGAATCTCGCTGATTCGCGTACCTGCTGCGGCGTGTAGAACGCCCTCTTCGGGTTCAAATTCATCGACACCCGACAAGCCGCCGAGGCTGAGACCCATCGAGATCGCCGGCGCGGGGTTGGCCCAATGGAGTCGCGTGCGACCGCCGACCAGCAAGAGACTCGTCCTCGTCTCCGCAGCTTCCTTGACGATCTCCGCCACCTCCTCGGCACTCGATGGCGAATGAAATTCTTCGACTACCCCACCGGGAATCACAGCCCGTTCGTTTTTCGGAGCGCGCGGATCATTCTCTCCGCTCATCCGATTGGGACCGCGTCGTAACCCCGTGCCTTGGGATTCGACTCGACACAAAATCGTGTCGTCGGAATGATCTTTCCCGGATTGCAGACGCCCTCCGGGTTGAAGGACTCACGCAATCGATACATCGGCTCCAGATCATTCTCACCGAAGACAAGATGCATGTAGTCACGCTTCTCGATCCCGATTCCGTGTTCCCCGGAAATCACACCCCCAACCGCGACACAGGCTTCGAGTATCTCCTCCCCCGCCCGAGTCACCCGCGCGAGTTCGTCGGCATCGCGCCGATCGAAGCAGATATTCGGATGCAGATTCCCATCGCCGGCGTGAAAGACATTGGCGAGCTTCAGTTCATAGCGATCACAAATTTCACAGATCGTCTCGAGAATTTCTGGAAGATGCACGCGTGGTACGACCGCGTCATGGACGTAGAGATCCGGCGCCAGACGACCCATTGCCCCGAACGCCCCCTTGCGAGCGCGCCAGAATCGAAGCCGTTCGGCCTCGTCCTTTGCACGCTCGATGGCCTGGCAACCCGCTGCGTCGCAGGATTCCTGGATCGACACCAGCTCGGCTTCGAGACAGACCGGATTACCGTCGAGTTCGATGATCAAGACGGCACCCGCGGTTGTTGGCAATCCCGCTGCGTAAACGCTGGCTTCGACGGCCTCGATCGTTCGACGATCGACTATCTCGAGCGCAGCGGGGACGATGCCACTGCGAATGATCCGCCCCACCGCCCGACAGGCGGCGACGACATCATCAAAGATCGCAAGAAGGGTTTCGATGCCTTCGGGTATAGGTGTTAGGCGTACTGTAATCTCGGTCACGATACCGAGGGTTCCTTCGCTTCCCACGATGGCGCCGACAAAGTCGAAGCCCGCGCTATCACCGACTCGGTTCCCAAAGCGCTTGACCTGCCCGTCCGGGAGAACCATTTCGAGGGCGAGGATGTGATTGGTCGTCGTGCCGTATTTCAGGGTGTGGGGGCCGCCCGAATTCTCGGCGACATTGCCACCGATCGTACAGGCCTGTTGACTCGAGGGATCCGGCGCATAAAAAAGGCCGAGATGGGCGATCTCGGTCGAGAGTTCCGCATTGACCACACCGGGTTGAACGACCGCAAGGCGATCGTCCGCATCGACCTCGAGTACGCGATTCATCCTCGAACATTCGATCAGGACGGAATTCACCGTCGCATGCGCCCCGCCCGACAACCCCGTTCCGGCACCTCGAGGAACAAAGGCCACATCGAACTCACGGCAGGCTCGTACGAGATCGGCCACTTCCTGCGTCGATGCGGGAAGCAGTACAGCCAGGGGCCGCGTCGGTTCGAGCGTGAGCCCATCACATTCGTAGGCAAAGAGTTCGCCCTCGCGAACAAGACAATTCGCGGTGCCCACGATTTTCAGGAAACGGTCAATGAGCGGTTGAGGGGCGGTCGCGGTCATTGTCATTGCAGGTTGGCTCGACTCTTGGCTCTGGTGGCTCTGGTGACCCTGGTGACCCTGGGCTCGAACGGCAGTTCGTTTTTTCGCTCGACCGCCGAAACCCTCATGCCCTCGACTCGGGTTCTCAAGCGAGACCCAGACGCTCCAGGTCGTCTTCGTCCAAACCGAGGTAGTGACCCACCTCATGACGCAGCGTGACCTGGATCTGATCGATCAGGTCCTCTTCGTCCTGGCAGATTTTCTCGAGATTTTTCTTGAAAAGCATGATGCGATCGAGATCGAGTGGCTGATCCGTTTGTAGCGCTTTGGTGCGCGGCACACCGATGAAGAGGCCCAGGGTCTGTGGAGAAATGCGCTCGCCGCGAACCAGCTCGAGGTCGGGAAAGTCTTCGATCTGAAGACTGACGCCCTCGACTCGCTCTCGAATCGAGCGAGGCAGATTCGCGACGGCCGCATCGAGCGCCTCAGCGAAAGTGGCGTCATCGAGATTCACGGGCAATGGAAATTGTTGGGGCTCGAGCGCATTGGCCCGAGAGAAGGCCTGCGCAGACGTTTCGATTCCAACGGGAATCGCCCCGGCCTCCTGGCCCTCCTCCTCGAGACGCTCGAGCACGAGCCCGAGGTGATAGAGCGTGTGCGCGGCGTCCGGATCGATTGCGATGCCGCGTTCGAGGACGCGTTTGGCATCCGCATAGTCACCGAGCTCGAACAGGGCCTGCCCCTCGAAGGCGCAGTAAAGCCCCATCTCTCCGCCCGCCTTCGCTGCACGCCGGACCAGGAAGAGTGCGCCCTCGAGATCGTCTTGATAGAAAAGGGCCTTGCTCTTCAGGTAGTAGACCTCCGCTTGGAGCGGGCGATCGGGCCTGGGCAATTCCGGGCGCCCGGCAAGCAATTCATCCGCCAGCCGAACGGCGGTGGAGAACTCGCCCAACTCCTCGATCAAGAGTTCGATCCGATTCAGGTGGGCGGAGGTAAATTTCCCGTCGGCCATCGTGGCGCGATCGAATTCGATCAACGCTTCGTCGATGCGTCCGTCATCCCAGAGAATTTCGCCTCGACCGTTGTGGGCTTCGGCTCCGTCGGGATGAACGCGCAGGGCCTCATCGAGCCAAGCCAGCGCTTCCTCGATGCGTCCGCCATGCGAGGCCTCCATCGCCTGGTCGAGACAATCCCAATAGCGATCCTTGTCCTTACGCATGGTCCGTACGCACTGTCCTCATGCCATCAAAGGGTCTAAAAACGGCAGCGTAGCGTAGCCGCCGAGCCAGACCTGTCGTCCCCGAAACCCGCGAATCGAAGGCCCTCGGGGATTCAACGAGCGAACCAGCGGCTACCTTCGACAGACACATGCCAGCTGATTCAAAAATCACGTGGGCCAACGCCCTGCTCCTCTTCGCGCTCTTCACCAGCGGTTGCACTGGATCAGCCACCGGGCCGGCATTCCAGCCACCCGAGCCACCCGCCAACCATCGCGCTCGACTGGTTCTCTATCGTACTGATCAGCAGGGTTCGCTGGCCTCGGTCAAGATCACGATCGACGGCCGAGAAGTTGGTCGGTTTCGCAATCGTGAATATGAAACGATGTTGCTGACCCCGGGCACGCATATCCTGCGAGCCGGATTGCGCGGCTTCGGATTCGCCTCCTGGGGCTGGAACACTCATCGTTTTCGGATGACGGCCGGCGAAACCACCTACCTCGAAATTTCGGTTCGACTGGCTGCCCGGGAGGCGCCGGAGACCAGGGAACTCGAAATCGCTGGCCGTCCCTCCGGAGCCGCGAGCGAGAACGTATACATCGTGCCGAAATCGGCGCATACCGCACTCGATGACCTGCAATCGACGACACGCCTTGTCGCAGCCGATTCCAGCGTGAACTAAGAACTGAACTGAGGGTTATAGGCAACTATTCTGTTAGTTCGTCGTATTCGTTGTGATTTGTCGTGATTGTGATAATTTGCCTTTGAGTTCGCTGCCGCATTGGTGAACTCATTCTCCCTTGAGAATCCGTGTGGGACCAGACAGTACGCACACTGGCTGATCCCGGAGCCCATTCCGAAAGGAATGGGCTTTTTTTTCGCTCGCGGCGCTCGCTTGGGCTGAGGGCTCTTACTTACTCGGGCTTTGGGCGGGCGGCGGCGGGCCTTTTTTTTCTCGGTGCTTTCGTCGCGCGGAGGGAGGGCGCCTTTTCTTGCTCGCCGCTGTGGTCGCGCGGGCGGGGGGCTCTCTTCTTGCGCGCTGTTTGGTCGCGCCGGGAAGGGGCGAGGGGGGTTTGGGAGGGGGGGAGGGATTGGTGGGCCTGCCTGGACTTGAACCAGGGACCGTCCGGTTATGAGCCGGTTGCTCTAACCACTGAGCTACAGGCCCTCCACCGGAATCCTAGCAGCCCGTTGGGGAGCGCAGACCGGGGACTCCTGCGTTGTCGACGGGTCGGTGAACTGCGAGAATCCGGGCAATGACAAATCAAGCGGACACGTATTTCGTAGCGGTAATTGGTGGTGCAACGGCGGGTGCTGAGGTGGCCAGCCGGCTAGCAGACCGAGGTGTGTCGGTCGTCGTATTCGAACAGAATCTGCGGCCCTATGGAAAGATCGAGGACGGACTGCCGCGCTGGCACGAAGCACTTCGAAACAAGGAATATCGAACGATCGACGAAAAGCTCTCGAAACCGGGGGTGTCGCTCGTGCCCAACACGAAGATCGGTCGCGACATCGACTTCGCTGAATTGGTGAATGATTGGGGCTTTTCCGCCGTCGTGCTGGCCAATGGGGCCTGGCGCGATCGACCGCTGCCGATCGAGGGCGCCGAAAAATTTGCGGACCACAACACGGGCGGATCGGGCGACCGTGGCCTCGTCTATCAGAATGCATTCGTCATCGCGTTCAATCACGCGGAACGTGGAGACCTGACGGACGCTTCGTATACGGTTCACGACGATGCAATGATCGTGGGCGGCGGGCTCGCTTCGATCGATGTTGCCAAGATTCACACACTCGAACTCACGACGAAGGCACTCGCCGAACGCGGAATCGAAACGAATCTCAATGAACTCGAGGTCAAGGGAATCCCAAAGACCCTCGCAAAGCATGATCTGAAGTGGGAAGACCTGGGGCTTGCCGGTGCGACGATCTACTACCGACGCCGCGTCGAGGACATGCCCCTGATGAGCGCGCCCGAAGATGCAGACGAAGCGCGC
>CAZMFM010000067.1:0-9913 GCA_964565565.1 uncultured Spirochaetaceae bacterium
CCGTCGTTCGAGAGGGCGAGATCGTCGTGGGGCGCGTGGCGTCACTCACGCTCGCAGCAGACCACTGCGCAGTCGATGGGGCGATCGCGGCCCGATTGCTCGCGGCACTACGCGACCGATTGGAAGACCCGCTATCAATGATGCTCTGAGAGATTGTCGCCGCGACGTCATCCATCAAGGCGAGCCGTTACCATACCGATGATCGTAGCGACCGATGAACCAGACGAACGAAAAGAAGGCAAGAGGGAGGATCGATGAGTAGTGCATCCTATGACGTGGTCGTCATCGGCGGTGGACCCGGAGGCTATCCGGCCGCGATCCGCGCTCGACAACTCGGTCTCTCTGTTGCCTTGGTTGAGCGCGAGCATCTTGGTGGAATCTGCCTGAACTGGGGATGTATTCCGACCAAAGCCCTGCTTCGGACCGCAGAAGTTCACCATCTGGCTTCGCGCGCCAGCGAATTTGGTCTGGAGATTGGTGAGATTTCCGTTGATCTCTCGAAGGTCGTGAAGCGATCGAGGAAGGTCTCGAAGCGTCTTCAAGCCGGCGTCAAACATTTGCTGAAGAAGAACGGCGTCGATGTGCTCGATGGCTTCGGGCGCCTGGCGGGCGCTGGTCGGGTCGCGGTCGACCGCGGGGGAGATGACGGTGGGGAGGCGACGCTCCTCGAGGCGGGCAACATCATTCTCGCGACCGGCGCTCGAGCACGCACGCTTCCCGGCCTGGAGCCCGATGGGGAGCTCATCTGGAGTTACAAGGAAGCGATGGTGCCCAAGACGCTGCCGAAGCGATTGTTGGTCGTCGGATCCGGGGCGATCGGAATCGAGTTCGCGAGCTTTTTTCACGATCTCGGCACCGCGGTGACCGTCGTCGAGGCCTTGCCGAGAATTCTCCCGGTTGAGGATGCCGAGATTTCAAAACTCGCTCACAAACAATTCGTGAAGCAGGGGTTCGAGATCCATGTCGGAGCCACCGTCTCGGCCCTCGAAAAGGCGAAGGATTCGGTGACGGCAACGATTACCAGCGAGGGGGCGGACGACAAGATCGAAACATTCGATCGCGTCATCCTGGCTGTCGGAATTGTCGGGAACGTCGAGGGACTTGGGCTTGAAGGGACAGCGATCGAGGTCGATCGCACGCATATCGTGACCAACGAGTGGACCGAGACCGGCGAGCCGAACGTCTTCGCGGTCGGAGACGTGGCGGGTCCACCCTGGCTCGCTCACAAGGCAACCCACGAAGGCGTGTTGTGCGCGGAACGAATCGCGGGCGGAGAGAATCTTCATCCGATGAAGCCGGAGCGAATCCCCGGATGTACCTATTGCCGACCCCAGATCGCAAGCGTTGGTCTAACGGAAGAGGCGGCCAAGGAGCGGGGGCGAGAGATCCGGGTCGGACGCTTCCCCTTTGCTGCGAATGGCAAGGCGATCGCTCTGGGCGAGATGGATGGACTCGTGAAGACGCTCTTCGATGCGAAGACCGGGGAGTTGCTTGGCGCGCATTTGATCGGCGCGGAAGTGACCGAGCTGATTCAAGGCTTTGTCATCGCCATGAATCTCGAAACGACCGAAGCCGAGTTGATGCACAGTATTTTTCCCCATCCAACGCTTTCGGAGATGATGCACGAATCGACGCTTGAAGCCTTTGGTCGCGCGCTTCACGTCTAGCGGGTCGGTCCAGGCGGAAGTCGCCTGACGACCTGGAGGAGTCCTTGATTGGCTGGCCAACTACTGGAGATCGAGGGGCGGGAGGAATCGAAGCCGCCACTTCCGCGTCCGCCCTGGATTCGGATTCGCCTTTCCGCGGACCCGTTGGTGGAGCAAACGCGACAACTCATGCGACGCCTGCGGCTCAACACCGTTTGCGAAGAGGCCGCCTGCCCGAACCTGTCCGAATGTTGGGCGGAGCGACATGCCACGGTCATGATCCTGGGCTCGATCTGCACGCGCGCCTGCGCCTTTTGCAATATCGATACGGGAAAGCCCGACGATGTCGATCCGAGTGAGCCCGAGCATCTCGCGGCGGCGGTCGCTGAACTCGGTCTCGAACATGTCGTGATCACGTCCGTCGATCGAGACGACCTGCCCGACGGTGGAGCGGGTCAATTTGCGGCGTCGATCGAGGCGATCCGGCGACGCTCCGTGCAAACGACGATCGAGATCCTCACGCCGGATTTTCGCCGCAAGGACAATGCCCTGGCGGAGGTCGTGGCGGCCGCGCCGGACGTCTTCAATCACAACCTGGAGACGGTGCCGAGGTTGTACAAGCGGGTGCGTCCCGGTGCCGACTACCGACACTCACTGGCTTTGTTGGCCGAGGCCAAGCGATTGCGGCCGGAGATGTTTACGAAAAGCGGAATCATGGTCGGTCTGGGCGAGACGTTGCCAGAGATTCTTCAGGTCATGGACGATTTGCGGGACGTCGCCGACGTCGACTTCCTTACGATCGGACAATACCTGCGCCCAACACCGAAGCACGCCGACGTCGAACGCTATATGCCACCCGAGGAATTCGACGAGCTGGCCAGCGAGGCGCGCGCACGAGGGTTTCTGCTCGTTTCGGCCTCGCCGCTCACGCGCTCGTCGTATCACGCGCAGAAGGATTTCCGCCGTTTGCAAGCCGCCAGGGCTCAACAGCTGGCCGCCGACTAACAGTCGGGTCGGCGCGAGGTTCAGGCCGAGGTGACGCCGCCAAAGCGGGCGCCTTCGGTCGGCGGGGCGGTGGTGTCGGATCCCACGGATCCCGCTTGCTCCGACGTATCTGGAAAATCGGCCGGATGGGCATTGGAATTCCCCTGATAGGCAGCGGCCGCATTGGCTCGCCGCAAGTCCTCGGGGCTGATGGGCGGTAGGCCTGCTTCAGAGGCGCGTTTTTGGCAGGCGATGTAGATGGCCTGCTCGGAGAGCCTTCGGAATTCGATGCGTCCACCCTTGTTGATCGGATTGAAGAGCGGGCCGGGTTCACGACCTCGAACGATGATCCATTTCTCGAGTGCTCGCCGTGCATCCTGGTTGGCCGCGAATTGCCGTCGCCTGCGTGCCCCGGGGCCGCCCACTTCGAGGTGTCCTGTGGCAAGGTCGTAGTCGCCGAATTCTAGAACGACCGCCTCTGAACGCCGCAAATTCGCGCCGTAGAGCAAGGCGAGCAGTGCTTCGTCCCGTGCACCCGCCGGTCCCTTGTCGCGTCGACAGGCTTGTGCCAGTTGCTGTAATTCGAGCGCGCCGAGTCGTGTCGCCGTGCGCGGTGAAGTGCCGCGTGCTGGAGGCAGGTCGATCGCGCGTTGGTAGGCCTCGGCCGACATCTGCCCCTGTCGCCAACTCTGCTTGAGTACGCCGCGCAGCGCTGCGAGATGTTTGTTGGCCGTCGCCGGAGCCAGCTGTGAAATCAACCGTGTCCGCAAGGCTGCGGTGTGTTCAATTTGCAAGAGATGCCAGGGGAGGTCCTGGGGGCCACAGCGACCGTCAGAGGCCCAGTCCGCCAGCTTCGTCAGCGCCTCACGCATGGTGCGGCGCGAACCTTGCCCGAGTTGTGCGAGATAGGCGGCGGCGGGGTCGAAGTGTTCGCCCGCCCCGGGTTCGAGGGTGGTCTGATCGCCGGCGTCGGCTTGAGGGTTGGGCTCGACGCCCGGGCCGATGGGATCTCGGTCGCCGGAAACGATCGGTCGCTGGGTCCAACGATCTCGGTCTGCGGACATACGCGCTCCTGTCTTTCGCCACGAAGGGCGCAAACCGGGGGCCCCAAGAGTCGTCGAGGACCGGTCCAGTCGGCATCGGGGAAAAGATCTAAGTGCGCTGTCGAAAAGCGCGCGGGGGTGGCTCAGGGTTCGTTGGCGATTCGCCGATGATGGAATCATGCGAACTGGTGCTTTTCAGGCGGGGCTGCTCTTTGCCGCGCTCATCATGGGAACCTTCGTGGCGCTCGAGGGTGAGCAACTCGGAAAGAAGATCGGGCTGGTCGAAGCCGATCCGGTTCTGGTCTTCGTCATCCCCCAACCCGAAAATGCCGCGCGAATTCGCAAGGCCGTCTCGGACGATCGGATTCTCTGGGAAGGGGACGCTGGATTCGCATTCGCCGGCGATCGCGTCATTGCGATGAGTTATGAAGAGGCCGGCTCGGTCATTTCGGGCGCCGGTTGGATAGACCGTCCGATCCAGATCGTGACCCTCGATGCTGATCCGGACGAAGAGGCTACGGCTGATGGCGATGGTGAGGACGCTCAGGCATCCCCCGAGGCCCGTCGGAAACGACTGCTCGAACTGGTGAACCAGCCGACGCTGTCACGCGGCGAACAAATGTTCGTTCTCTCCGCGATGAACGACGGCATCGAGCTCTAGCAGTCCTCGACCGGGCCTTGCTCTCCTTGCTTGCGGGAGTCTGTGTTCTTGAGCGCGCTGTTTTCCTGGTACCAATCGATCGTGTTTTGCGCCTGGGCGCGTTCGCTTTCGAGAAAATTCTCGATCGCCGAGCCGAGTCTTGGATCCGCCAGATAGTGTGCGCTGTAGGTTGGGCTCGCATCGAATCCGCGCATCTGCTTGTACTCGCCGCCGGCGCCAGGCTCGAATCGCGTCAGTCCGTGGTCGATGCAATATTCGACCGCTTTGTAGTAACAGACGTTGAAATGAAGATGACGAACCATGCGTGTCGCCCCCCAATAGCGTCCATAGAGGGCGTCCCCTTTTCGCACATTGAAGGTTCCCGCGATCTTCTCTCCCTGGTGTTCCGCGACGACGAAAACCAGGCGATCTCGAAAACGCTCGATCAAGAGATCGAATACCCTACGGTTCAGATATTCGCGCCCCCAGGCTCTGGAACGAATCGTCGAAAGATAGAATTCATACATGGGACCGGCGAGTTCGGCGGTGATCTCATCGCCCGTGTAGGTTTCGATCGAGACTTCCTGCTTTTCCATCTCTCGGCGTTCGCGCCGGACCTGGTTTCGTCGCTTGCTGCGAAAAGCGCCGAGATAGCCTTCGAAGTCCTCGTAGCCATGATTGTGCCAGTGGTATTGCAAGCCCAGTCGGGTGTGAAATCCCAGACTCTGCAAGGCTTCAGCTTCGTCGGGTAGGCAGAAATTGACATGCACGCTTGATAGTTCGTTGCTCTGGCAGATTTCGCGAAGTGCCGACCCCAGGCGCAGGATCCAGGCCTTTCGATCGGCATCCGGACGGACCAGGAATCGCGCACCGGTTACGGGCGAGAAGGGCACGCCGACCAATAGCTTCGGGTAGTAGTCGATCCCGGCGCGATAGGCGGCATCCGCCCAGCTGAAATCGAAGACGAATTCGCCCTCGCTGTTGGTTTTCAGGTAAAGGGGGCACGCGGCGATCAGCCGACCGTTTTCCCTGGCGACGAGCGGCTTAGAGACCCAGCCCGATTCTTCGCCGAGGGTTCCGGCTTCCTCGAGCGATGCGAGGAAGGACCATTCGAGGAAAGGCGATCCGCCGGCGACCAATGCATCCCATTCGTCACGGGGCAGTCCGGCGACGCCTTCTTCGAGTTGGATATCGATTTTTGAGGCGTCTTCGGGCATGCGCGAGCAGTGTAGCCGGGAAGCCAGCCGATCAATGCTGCGGAGGGCTGCCTCGGCGGGCTATGCTGGAGGCGATGGATTCACGAGCGCGCACGGATCGATGGCGATTGGCCGGCCCCCCGGGAGGAGGCGATGACTCGCCGCCCTTCGACCCCTCGAAGGAGCGGCATCGAAGTGTCGCGACGAAAGAACGCTCGAAGGCCGCTCGGCCGCCGCGCTTCAAGGTGATCCTCTACAACGACGACTACACGCCGATGGAATTCGTCGTCCAGGTTCTCGAAAAAGTCTTCGGCAAAGGCCCTTCCGCAGCCACGCAAATCATGTTGCAAATTCATCGGGGTGGCATGGGCATCGCCGGTGTCTATGTCCTCGAAATCGCCGAGACCAAATCGACCATCGTGCAAAGAATGGCGGAAGAGCGGGGCTACCCGCTTCGCTGTGGAGTGGAGAAGGAATGAGTTCGATCGGACGTGACCTCGAGCTGACCTTGCAGGCGGCTCATCGCGAAGCCGTGTCTCGACGGCATGCCTACTTGACCGTCGAGCATCTTCTCTACGCCTTGATTCATTCAGACGATGGGGCGCGGATCCTCCTCCATTCAGGAGCGGACATTGAACGACTGCGAATGGAAATCGAGCGCTTCTTCGATGAAGACCTCGAATCCGTTCCCGGAGATGACCCGGTCGAGACGATGCAGACGCTCGCCTTCCATCGGGTGATCCAGCACGCGCTCGACCATTCCGACAGCGCAGAAAAAGAGGAAGTCGAAATTTCCGACCTGATCGTCGCGCTCTTTCAGGAGCCTGATGCCCACTCGATGACCCTACTGCGCGCGCAAGGCGTCTCACGCCTCGATCTGCTGCGATATATCAGCCACGGCGAATCGAAGCTCGGGGACTCGGGAGCCGACGGCGAGGGTGGGGGCGCGGTGCCGCTACTCGGTGGCGAAGAGAGCGAGGGCGTGCCCGCCGATCCCTTGGCGGCATTCACGACGAACTTGACGGAGCGCGCGGCGGCCGGTCAGCTCGACCCCTTGATCGGTCGCGGTCCCGAACTCGATCGGGCCATCCATATCCTCGCTCGCCGTAGAAAAAACAATCCGATCTTCGTCGGCGAGACCGGGGTCGGCAAGACGGCGCTGGCGGAAGGGCTCGCGCTGCGAGTGCACGAAGGACGAGTCCCTGAGGATCTCGAGGGCACCGAGATATATTCCCTCGATCTGGGCGCCTTGCTCGCGGGCACGCGCTATCGCGGAGACTTCGAAGCACGCTTCAAGGCTTTGCTCGGCGCTTTGCAAGAGAAAGAGCGATTCATCCTCTTCATCGATGAGATCCACACGATTCTCGGCGCGGGGTCGGCCCAGGGCACAACCGTAGACGCCTCGAATCTGCTGAAGCCCGGCCTCGCGGACGGCACGCTTCGCTGCATGGGCTCGACGACCTATCAGGAATACCGACATTTCGAACGGGATCGCGCGCTGGCCAGACGCTTCCAGAAGATCGACGTCGAAGAACCGACCGCCAAAGAATGTGTGCGGATTTTGCAGGGGTTGGCGCCGCGTTACGAAGCACATCATGGCGTCCGCTATACGGCCCCCGCGCTCAAGGCCTGTGTCGATCTAGCGATTCGCCACGTCAACGATCGTTTCCTGCCGGACAAGGCGATTGATGTGATGGATGAAACCGGTGCGGCCGTTCGTTTACGTCCGACTGCGAAGAAGCGCCGCACCGTCGGTGTCCGGGACGTCGAACGAATCGTGGCGCAGATGGCGCGCGTGCCGATCGAGACTTCGACCAGCAAGGATACCGATCGACTTGCACGCCTCGAATCCGACTTGAAGCGCGTGGTCTTCGGGCAGGACGGAGCGGTCGAGGCCGTTGCCAATGCGGTGAAGCGTTCGCGGGCCGGCCTCGCGGGCGCCGACAAGCCAACCGGGTCCTTCCTTTTTGCAGGCCCGACCGGAGTCGGCAAGACCGAGCTGGCCAAGCAGCTTGCCAAGACGCTCGGCGTTCCCTTTTTACGCTTCGATATGAGCGAATACATGGAAAAGCATTCGGTCTCCCGTTTGATCGGCGCGCCACCCGGTTATGTCGGCTACGACCAGGGTGGCATCCTGATCGAGCAGGTTCGAAAGAATCCCTATGCCGTGCTGCTGCTCGACGAGATCGAGAAGGCGCATTCCGACGTCTTCGACGTTTTGCTTCAGGTCATGGATCACGCGACGCTGACCGACAATCAGGGGCGCGAGGCCGATTTCCGCCACGTGACGCTGATCATGACCTCGAATGCCGGTGCGCGTGAAATGGCGAGTCGAGCCATCGGGTTTACCGAGGCGCGACGCGGCGACGGAAATCAGGAGATCGACAAGCTCTTCAGTCCGGAGTTCAGGAATCGACTCGACGAGATCGTTCACTTCGGCTCGCTGTCGCCGGAGGTGATGGAGCGCGTCGTTGATAAATTCATTGGTCAGCTCGAGGAGCAATTGGCGGAGCGAAAGATTCGCATCGAGCTGCTCCCGGCTGCGCGCAAGCGACTGGCCGAGAAGGGTTACGAGCCGGACTTCGGGGCGCGTCCACTCGATCGTTTGATCCAGAAAGAGATCAAGAATCCATTGACCGACGAAGTCCTCTTCGGCCAATTGAAGGGCGGCGGGCAGGTCGTGGTGGATGTCGATTCGGACGGCGCCTTCTCGTTTTCATTCGAAGGCTGAGCTCGCGCCGAGACTGACATTCGTCCCGCCGATCGATCGATCCCGGGAACGATCAGGCCGTCCTGGGTGATGTCCCGTAGTCGTCCTCGTCCGCTAGTTCGCTCCAACGTCCGCGCAGAAAGCGAAAGCCGAGCCAGATCGCTCGGGAAATGTGATCGAAGATCAGCGTCGCCCAGATCCACACGACATCGAGTTCGAATACGCCGCCAATCAAGATCGCCACGGGGACGCGAATGCCCCAGTTGCCGATCAGGGCTCCGATCAATGGCGTGATCGTGTCCCCGGCCCCCTTGTGGGCGCCCGCAAGCGTGAAATGCATCTGTAGAAAGGGTTGTGCCGCGGCCAGGGCGAGCATGAAGGGCGAGAGTGCGGCGATGACTTCCAGGTCGCTGGTGAACATCTCGGCCAGCGGCACGCGAAACCAGGCGAAGAGCAATCCCAACGGAATGGCGGTTCCGACGGCGAGCGCCACGGATTGTCGCCCCGCGCGGATCGCAACCGAGCGGTCGCGGGCGCCCAGCGCCTGGCCAACGATCGTCGAGCAGGCCTGCGCGTAGCCGGTTCCCGGAATCCAGGAAAAGGACAAGAGCGAAATGCCGACCGTGTAGGTGGCGACAGCCAGGGTTCCGTACCAATTGCTGAGGATCCAGAAATACGAAAGAAGCCCCATGTTCAGGATGATGCGCTCGGCGACGCCGGGCACCGCGATGCGAACGACCTGACGCGCGATCGGATTGATTCGGAAGAGGTCGCCAATCCGCAGAGCCGTCGGCGCACTGCGAGGCAAGCGCATGAAGACGAATATGAAGAGCACGAGGCCGAGCGCCTGGCTGATGGCAGTGGCCAGGCCGGCGCCCACCAACTCGAGCCGTGGTGCGCCAAAGAGCCCGAAGATCAGCAGCGTATTGAGTGCGAGCTTGGTGGCTGTGACGGCGAGGGCGATGAACATCGGAGTTCGCATGTCGCGGTTTGCGCGCATGGCACTCTCGAAGATGAGCGTGAAAGAAAGCATCAGGGAGGCGATGACCGTCCATTCCAGGTAGGGCGCGGCGAGCACGATCACGGACTCTTCCGCCCCGAGTAGTGCCAGGGATTCTTCACTGAAAAAGAAGAGGCCGGAGCCATAGACGAGCGTGATGAAGACGGAGACCTGAACGGATCCGGCGAAAGCATGTCGGGCGGCCTGCGGATTGCCGGAGCCGATCGAACGCGCCATCAAGGCGACGCAGGCGAGGCCGACCGCAAAGAGCGTCGAATGGATGAGATGGAAAAGTTGGGTCGCATAGCCGACGGCGGCCAGCGGGACCGCCGCGCTGCCGTCTTCGGCGAGGCGACCGATCATCATGCGGTCGATCAAGCCCGTCAGATTGAGCAGGACCTGGCTGGCAATCACCGGCCAGGCGAGTCGGACGATCTCGCTGGCCGAGCCTCCGAGCTTGGACGCCTTGGTGTCGTCGACGAAATCCCGGGGCGCCAACGCGCTGGCCGCGACGGCACTCGCTGGAACCGGGGGGCCAACCTCCGGATCGCCCGGCGACTCCAGCAGAATCTCCGCAGATTGCGCTGTGCGCTCCAGCGATTCCGGCCCCTGCTGCAGACCGCCTGATTCGGTTTTGTTCAAAGTCGCACTCGGAACGTGGGTGGCTTGGTGAGGAGCCGCTGGGTCACAGTCG
>CAZMFM010000067.1:10013-25681 GCA_964565565.1 uncultured Spirochaetaceae bacterium
TGGGTCACAGTCGTTTGGGAGACGGTCGGTTGCGGGACCGTCTGGTGGGCAAGCATCGGTTGGGTCACGCTTCGCGCAGCTCGCGCGGCAGGTTGAAGCGGACGCCTTCGTCGATTTCCGGAAGTGATTCGAGGACCGTGTCGTCACCGGCCAGATTTTGCAGACGGGCGATTACGGCCTGCACCAGGACGTCGGGTGTCGAGGCACCAGCCGTGACGCCGACGCAATCGATGTCCTTGATCCAGCTGGAGTCGAGCTCGTGTTCATCCTGGATCAAGTAGGAGGGGACGCCCAGTCGTGCAGCGACCTCCACGAGTCGATTGCTATTCGAAGAGGCTGGCGCGCCAACGACCAACACGAGATCGGCTTGCTTGGCCAGCTCCTTGACGGCGTCCTGGCGATTCTGGGTCGCATAACAAATATCGTCGCGTTTCGGCAATGCAATCTTGGGAAAGCGCTCGAGCAGAGCGCTCATGATTTCGCGCGTGTCGTCAACGGAAAGCGTGGTCTGCGTGACGCAGCCGAGCCGGTGCTCGTCTCGGACCTCGAGCCGGCCGACGTCTTCGACGGTTTCGACCAGGTGCATCGAGTTCGGCGCTTGCCCCATCGTGCCTTCGACCTCGACATGGCCGGCGTGTCCGATCATGACGATTTCGAATTCCTCCTCGACCATCCGCCGGACTTCGTTGTGCACTTTGGTAACGAGGGGACAGGTCGCATCGATCGTCGTCAGCCGCTGATCTTCCGCGCTCTGGCGAACGGCCGGGGACACCCCGTGGGCCGAGTAGATGAGGACGGAGCCGCTCGGGGCATCGCTCGGGTCCTCGATGAAAATGGCGCCCTTGTCCCGCAGGCCTTCAACGACGTGGCGATTGTGGACGATCTCGTGGCGAACGTAGACGGCGCGAGGCGTCTGCGAGGTTGCGTTCGAAGTCTGACTCCGACTCTCGCGTTCGATTGCAAGCTCGACGATGTCGATTGCACGGTCGACGCCGGCACAGAAACCGCGGGGATTGGCGAGTAGAATACGCATCTCGCGGCGTAGACTAGCGTTCCCTGAAATTTTCCCGAGTGCTTTGGAGAGTCCCGCGACAAATCGGCTGGGCTCGTTACAATCCGGCCTCTCAAACAATTGGCAGGAGTCATGTCGACATGTCGAATCTCGAAACCTTTCGCCAGGAAACGCGTGCCTGGCTCGAATCGAATGCGCCCGAAGACGTCCAGGGCATTGCCTCGAGCGAACTCGAGGGGACCTGGGGTGGCAAGCGCGCGACGTATCCCATTCCCGGCTTGAAGACCTGGCTCGAAGTGATGGCGGGAAAAGGCTGGACGGCGCCGACCTGGCCGACCGAGTACGGGGGCGGCGGTCTCGACGCGGATGAAGCCAAGGTCCTGGCGGAAGAGATGCGCGACATGAAGCTGCCGCAGCCGCTGATCGGATTTGGCCTGACGATGATCGGGCCGACGCTTCTGCGCTTTGGCAACGAAGAACAGAAAAAGGAACATCTGCCAAGAATCTGTCGCGGTGAAATTCGCTGGTGCCAGGGCTATTCCGAGCCCGGTTCGGGTTCGGATCTGGCGTCGCTCCAGACCAAAGCGATTCGGGACGGTGATCACTTCGTGATTACAGGAACCAAGGTCTGGACCTCCTACGCAGATCAGGCGGATTGGATTTTCGCCCTCGTGCGCAGCGATCCGAATGCGCCGAAGAAGCAAGAAGGCATCACGTTCATCCTGATCGATATGGACGATCCCGGGGTGAAGGTGAGTCCCATCCTGCTGATCTCCGGAAAGTCACCCTTCTGCGAGACCCATTTCACCGACGTTCGGGTGCCGGTCGAGAACGTCGTGCACGAGATCGGTGCGGGCTGGACGGTCGCCAAGGCGCTGCTCGGGCACGAGCGGACGATGATCGCGGACGCCTTTGGTGGCTCGGCCGCGAAGCCACGCAAGGGAGCGGGGCGAAGTTTTCTTTCGGATCTGGCCGTCCAACATGTCGGTGAGTCGGAGGGGCGTGTGGCCGATCCTGTGTTGCGCGACGAGGTCGCGGCGATGGAGATGGACAGCAAGGCCTTCGGACTGACCGTGCAGCGCACCAAGGATGCTGCGCGAGCCGGTCATCAGCCGGGCTCCGAGAGTTCGATGTTCAAGGTCTATGGGACCGAGCTCAATATGAAGCGATACGAATTGATGGTTCGAATTCTCGGTCCCGACGCACTGGGCTGGGAAGGGGAGGGCTTCGACCAGTCCGACCTGAACACGACTCGCGAATGGCTGCGTTCTCGTGGCAACTCGATTGAGGGAGGGACCTCCGAGGTCCAGCTCAACATCATCGTGAAGCACGTTCTCGGCCTGCCGGTCTGAGGGAAGTCGAGGAAACGGGCGCGCCCGGTCGCTCCCACAGCAAGGCGGCTATGCCGATTGCGCCAGTACAACCATTACGCCACTGCGGCACGCGAATTCGGCGCCGCTGTCTCTGAAGGGATCCAAGATGCAACTCGTATTGAACGAAGACCAGGAGCTGATCGCAAAGACCGCTCGCGATTTCGTCGAAGAGCATTCGCCGGTCAGCCGCTTTCGGGCGCTGCGCGATGCCGGTGAAGAACTGGGCTACTCGCGCGAGCTCTACAAGGAGATGGCCGAGCTGGGTTGGACGGGAATCCCCTTCGACGAGAAGCAAGGCGGTGCGGGCATGGGCTTCGCGGAATTGGTGTTGATCGTCGAGGCGCTCGGTCGCAAGTTGGCGCCCGAGCCCTTCCTGGGTGGCATGACGATGGGGGGCTGTGCGCTTTCCCTGGCCGGTGACTCAGCCCTGCGCGATCAGTGGCTGCCCAAGGTCATCGACGCTTCGGCGGTCGTCGCCCTCGCACATCAGGAACCCGGTTCGCGATACGACCTCTTCGCGATCGAGACCCGAGCCGAGGCGTCGGGCGACGGCTATGTGCTGTCGGGTGAGAAAAGCCAGGTTCTGGACGCGGTCGGCGCGGACGCCGTGATCATTCCGGCGCGAACATCCGGCCAGTCCGGGGATCGAGATGGCATTACGCTCTTTCTCGTCGAGGTGAAAACCGCAGGAATTTCCATCGAACGACAGATCCGGGTCGATCATCGCAACACTGCGATCGTGCGACTGGATGGCGTTCAATGCTCGGCCGCCTCGATCGTCGGGGGTGTGGGCGAGGGCGGTGCGCTGCTCGAGGAGATCATCGACCGCGCGACGGTCGTCTTGTGTGCCGAGATGCTCGGAGGGATGTCGGAGGCCTTCGATCTGACTCTCGAATACCTGAAGACCCGCGATCAATTTGGAGTCAAGATCGGAACTTTCCAGGCCTTGCAGCATCGCGCCGCCACGGTCTACATGGAGATCGAGCTCGCACGCTCGACGGTGATGGCCGCCTCGCGAGCCCTCGATACAGGGGACAATCAGTCGGCGCAGCTGGTTTCCCTGGCCAAGGCCCGATGTTCCGATGCCTATATCCTCGCGACGAATGAGGGCGTCCAGATTTTTGCCGGCGTCGGCATGACCGACGAATACGACATCGGCTTCTATATGAAGCGAGCACGGGTCTCCGAACTCACCTTTGGTGATGCTGCTTTTCATCGCGATCGTTGGGCAAGGCTCGGCAGCTACTAGGGACACGTTCTATCCGCTTTTTTTTGGCGCAGGCTCTGGGAGAACACACCGCTTGAATCCGAGAGATCGTTTTTTGCGTTCGTGTCGCGGTGAAACCGTCGATCGCCCGCCGGTCTGGCTTATGCGTCAAGCGGGTCGATACCTGCCGGAGTATCGCGCCGTTCGTGCGGGCGTCAGCTTCCTCGAGATGTGTGCCGACGTCGAGCGTGCGGTGACCGTGTCGCTCCAGCCAATCGATCTCGTGGGCGCCGAGGCGGTCATCCTCTTTCAGGATATTTTTACGCCGATTCCAGCAATGGGTGTCGATCTCGACTTCGCGCCGGGGCCGGTGATTGCCAAGCCGATCCGGGAAGCGGGGCAAATCGAAGCGCTTCGCATCCCGGATCCGCGAGAGACGGTTCCTTTCGTATTCGAGATCCTGGGTCGATTGCGCGAAGCCGTGGCGGCGCGCGATGTACCCGTTCTCGGGTTTGCCGGCGCGCCCTTCACGCTCGCGGCCTATCTCATTCAGGGCAGCGGTTCGAAGGATTTCTCGGTGCTCAAGGCGATGCTGCAGACGCGCCCAGACGAAGTGGACGCACTGCTCGAGAAGCTCACGCTGCTTACAATCGACTACTTGCGGGCGCAGATCGAGGCGGGTGCTGAAGCGGTTCAACTCTTCGATACCTGGGCCGGGTTGCTCGATCAGGCCGCCTACGAGCGCTGGGTTCAGCCTGCGCACGAACGCATCGCCCGAGCGCTTTCAGAGGCGCCCGCACCGCTCATCCTTTACGTCCAAAATGGATCGCACATCGTGGACTTTGCAGCGAAATCGGGTGCTGATGTCATCTCGCTCGATTGGCGTGTGGGACTCGCTGATGTGGCCCGCAAGCACGGACAGAAAGTCAGCCTTCAAGGGAATCTCGACCCCTGCTGGCTGCATGCGCCGCGCGAACGGATCTTCGAAATGGTTCGGGAAATGGCCGAGGCGGCGGCACCCGCGCGCGGACATATCTTGAATCTCGGGCACGGATGCCTGCCCGATACGCCCGTTGCCGGAGTCCGTGCCTTTACGGATGCGGCGCGCGCACTCGCCGGCTGATCCATCCGGCTACGGCCAGGGCGAAGCGCTCGTCACCGTTCGGGCAAGGTGCCAGCCAAAGTTCTTCGCCGCCAAGCGATAGCCATTGGTCACGAAGGCGAATCCCGACCTCTTCGAGGGTTTCGAGACAGTCGGCGACGAAGGATGGACAAAAGACGGCCAGCCTGCGCACACCCTTCTCGGCTAGATCGGGCAAAACGACATCCGTGAAGGGCTGAATCCACGGACGCGGGCCCAGGCGGGACTGAAAAGCAGAACTGGTCTTCGCCCTGTCGAGCGCGAGGGCATCGATCAGGGCGTCAGCGGTTTCGTAGCATTGCGCGCGATAGCAGCGCTTCAGGCTGGCCCCGGGATTCTGGCAACAGTCCGGGCTGGCAAGGCAATGATCGCCACGGGGATCACTGGCTCGGATCTGGTCCTCGGGCAGACCGTGGAAACTGAACAGGACGTGATCGGCCGCGAATTTCGAGAGCGCGGGTCCAACCAGATCGGCCCAACTGCTCGCGAAATCCGGCTCGTCATAGAAGGCGCCCATGATCTCGATCGGTGGAATATCCCCAGCTGCGTCGCAGCAGCGAAAGACCTCAGCCGCGACTGAGGCGGTGACCGCTGACGCGTATTGCGGGAAGAGTGGCAGCACGATCACGCGGTCGACGCTGGCGCGCTCGAGGGCGGCCAGGCCGGAGGCGATGGACGGCTCCCCGTAGCGCATGGCCCCCTCGACCTTGAAGCGGCTTCCCAGGGCGCTGCCCACCGCGTCTGTCAGCGCCTCCGTGTGCACTCGGAGGGGCGAACCCTCGGGCAGCCAGATCTTCTGGTATGCGGCGGCCGCCTTGCGGGGGCGGGTCGGCAGGATGACGAGGTTGAGGAGCAGCCAGCGAAGGCTCGCAGGCAAAGTCAACACCCGGGGATCGCTCAGGAACTCCCTCAGGTAACGTCGTACGGGTCCCGTGGTCGGGCGGTCAGGGGTGCCCAGATTGACCAGTAGGACCCCGGTCTTATTTTCGACAACCATGTTTCACATTTTCCGTCTATTGCATTGGACTGGTGGGTACTGATTTAATTGGTCGTCGGTCACTGCGGAGTTCGTGCAGCCGAAATATAATGGGTCGTCAAATTCGAACCAAGGGCCGAGTGGGTTCGGAAGGGCATCGTGTTGCTGCGTGGGGGGAAGCTGATGTTGAAGAAGAGCCGGGCCGGCCGGTCCGCCAAGAGATTGGGTCGTTTCGAGCGATTCGATCGGCGGTGGTGCTGACCCATGCCGACCGTTTTGATCGTTGAAGATGAGGATTCGCTGCGCGAGACGTTGAGTCGATATCTGAGCCATGAAGGATACGACGTGATTGCGGCCGCGTCTGGCTACGAGGCCCTCGAGGTCGGCTTCGACACGAAGCCCGATGTGCTGATCGCCGATTGGATGCTGAAGAATCACATTCACGGTCTTCATGTCTCCGAGGTTTTTCGAGCGCTGCATCCAGCGCTGAATACGATTCTGATCACGGGTTTCCCCTCTCGGGATCTACTCGAAGAGTCGGACCGATGCGGAATTTCTCGTCTGCTCGAAAAACCCTTCGATTTGCAGGACCTGCAGGATGCCGTGGAGTCGGCGCTCTCGGAATCTGGTCCGCGGCGCGAACTCGACGCGCCGATTGCGGCGATTGCGGTCAGCACCGACGGTCAACTTCAATTTGCTTCACAAAGAGCACGCGAATTGATGCAGGGCGTCGGATTGCCGGAGGAACCCGGTCATCTCGAGGACATCATCGAGGGGGACACCAAGGCATTGCTCTTGGCCGGTGAGACGGATTGGGTCGAGGTTCATCCTCGGGGCCCGAATGCGGGTGCTGGGGGATCGAGCAACGGCCCCCGACAAACCTGGCTGATGCGAGCGCGTACACGTCCGGGCCGCGTGGGTTGGCTCGGGGTGTTCTGCCCGTTGGAGGAGGAGCAGCGTCGCAGTGATCCGCGCATGCGTATCCTGCTCGATGTACGAGGCGGGACGGCGACACGCTCTCTCGAAGAGAGTGGCCCGGTCGTCGTGATCGAGCGGGACGGCGTCGTTCGTCGGCTGCTGGTTTCGCAGATCGAGCGTGTTGGCGCGATCTGTTATCCGAGCGACGACCTGATGAGCGCGATTCGGCTGCTTTCGGCGGAACCGCGGGCGACGACGGTGATGATCGATTTCGCACTGGCCGGCCCCGATATGAAATCGTGGGTCAACCAGGTCCGCGCGGTTCGCCCGAATGCCACGATCATCGGAACGGGCGGCGTTGGGGCGGAATCGGATTTGCTGGCGCAGGGCGTATCGAGCGTGCTCCGGAAGCCATGGCGGATCAATGATCTGCTCGACGCGATCGAGGACCGTGCGGTCAGACCCGAGCCGACGCCGGGCACTCGTCCCCGAACCTAGGTGGATTGAGCTTTGGCGGTCAGACGCCTAAGCGCTTGGCCCGCGTTTTCGCTGCGGCGGCTCATGAGAAACCGCCGCGTGTCACCGAAAGCCACATATACCAGGCCGGGTAGAGCAGGGAGACCTCGACCAGGAACAGGGGTGAAGTCGCGTCCGGCCAGCGGACGCAGCTAACGAGCGCTGCAGTCCAGACGAGTGCGCCCACGCCCAGCCAGAAACGCAAAGACATCGGCTGCACCTTGCTCGGGTAGAGATATTTCATCGGAATGAAGACCGCGATCGCGAGCAGGACGACCCAGATCGTGCCGCCCAGTGGCCCGACCGAGAGCAGCCACAGATAGATCGCCAGGATGTTCCAATAGGACGGGAACCCGAGGAAAAAATTGTCTTCGGTCTTCGCATCTTCTCGCGAGAATCCGTAGGCGCTCGCGAGAATGGGTGCTGCCAAGAAGACGGGATGGATCACGCTTCCCGCACCCCACAAAAAAAACACGGGTACGATCACGAAGTTCAGATAATCGACAATGTCGTCGAGGCGGCGTCCGTTGATCTGCGGGACATGCTCGGTGACCCGGGCGGCCCGGGCCAGTGTTCCATCGATCCCATCGATGAAGAGGGCGGCCAACATGAGCAGCGTGGCGTTCCCAAGGTTTCCCGTCGAAATCGAGACGAGCGCGAAGAAGCCGATGACCGCACCGCTCGCGGTAAAGAGATGCACGCTCCAAGAGCGTATCTTGCTGATTCGTTCGTTTGCCGTCATGTTGTGTTTCTTCTGGTTGCGCGCGAAGCATATCAGAGTGGCTAGTCTAGTAGCGTAGGCTTTCGATCGACAGCTCGACTGGCTTTCGATTCGCGTCTGGATGTCGCGGTCCGACGCGTCGATTCATACCGAACGCAGGGGGACCATGACGGAGGAAAGAGCGACGTTCGGGTCACTGCCGCAATCGCAACTTCGCGCTCGCGCCGGAGCGCAGGTCAGCGAGCACCATCACAATCGCGCACACGCGCGGATCCGTCCGACACGACTCGAGCGTGCGCTCGATTGGGCGGCTGGCCTGGCTCCGTCACCGAGTTCGCTAGCGACCTCTTGTTGCGGGATGTCGATGGCCGAGGCTGGTGATTTCATGGAGGCGCTGGGCACAGGCCCTGTGCCCGTTTCGAGTCGCTCCGCGGATCTCCTGATCGTGGCTGGATCGATTACCCGACGACAGGTAGCGTTGGTACGGGATGTCTACGCGCGGATGCTTGAGCCGCGTTGGGTGATCGCCTGGGGCGCCTGCGCGATTTCGGGCGGGGCATACGATAATTATTCGACGATCTCGGGGCTTTTTCGAATCATCCCCGTGGATCTCGTCGTTCACGGCTGTCCCCCGAGACCGGAAGCGCTGCGCGATGCGCTCAATCTTCTACGATCCGGAGTCGTACGGGATCCCACACGCGCATCAAGCGAGCTCGGGGACTGGCCGATCCAAAGGGCAGAGTTGCCAAAGGGAGACATCGATGTCGATTGAGGTAGCGCTGCCGTCGCTTGGAGAGAGTGTCTTCGAGGGAACGGTGGCCCGATGGTTGGTGGCTGAAGGCGAAATGGTCGAAGTCGACCAGGCGATCGTCGAGGTGACGACAGACAAGGTCGACGCAGAGATTCCGGCGCCCTGTGCGGGGATGATCGAAGAGCTCCTTGTCGCAGAAGGCGATGTGATCGAAATCGGTGCTGTGCTGGCCAAGATCGATCCGGACGCCAAGGCTGACTCGGCGAATGCCGCCGCCGGTCGCGGGTCCGACGCTTCGGAGGCCAGACTCCCTGATCCGAGCGCCACGCCCAGAATGGCGAGCGAGACGACGTCGGCGAGCTCACAGCCCGGGGCGGCCGCGACGCCGGTTGCCCGACGGATGGCAGAGGAAGCATCGATCGATCTGAAGAGCGTGCACGGAACCGGTCGTTCCGGTCGAGTGACGAAGGATGATATTCTACGGCACGAGTCAGGGGTTTCCACAGTCGCTGCACCGGTCGCGGCAGAGATCACTTCCGTCAGTGCTCCGCCGCCACCGCCGCAGGCCTCGCAGTCCGCGGCGCCGCCGTCGCGCCCTCGACCGAACACCCGCAGCGGTCCGTCCTTTAGCTACGCGTTGCAGCCCGGGGATCGCGTGATTCCGATGACGCCGATGCGTCGAATCATTTCCGAGCACATGGTTTATTCGAAGCGTACGAGTCCGCATGTTGGAACCGTGGCTGAGCTCGATCTATCGGCCGTCGTTCGCTTGCGCAACCAACACAAGAAAGCGTTTCAGGAGTCCTACGGCATCGGCCTGACCTTCTTGCCATTCATCGTTCAGGCGACGGTTCGAGCGCTGCGCGAGTTTCCGGCGCTCAACGCGTCGGTCACCCCGGACGCCATCATCGAGAAGCAGAGCATCCATGTCGGCGTGGCTACCGAGACCGAAAAGGGGTTGGTGGTCCCGGTGATTCGTGATGCGGACAGGCTATCGCTGGCAGGGACCGCGATGGCGATCAACGATCTGGCCACCCGTGCGCGGGACAAGCGGCTGTCTGCGGATGATCTGCGAGGCGGCACTTTTACCGTCTCGAATCCCGGGCGCCAGGGGAATCTCTATGGCTTTGCGATCATCAATCAGCCGCAGGTCGGAATCCTGCGGATGGGCGAGATCGCCAAACGCCCGGTCGTGCGAACGCTCGAAGGTGAAGATGCGATCGTGATCCGAACGATGATGTACATGGCTCTCTCCTACGATCACCGTGCAGTCGATGGCGCGCCGGCGAACGGCTTCTTGCATCGAATTCGCGAATTGCTCGAGGCGGCAGAATTTGAGATGTAGGTCCATCCTGCCGGCTGCGAATCTGGCGGAACGCGTGTCCGGGTCGTGGCGCGTGCCATGTGCGCAAGCAGGACACGGTACGCGGCCGATTCAGGGCGGCCCGTGAGCGAGCCGCTAACGGTCGAATGGCTGGGGCAGGTCTCCTATGCCGACGCACTCGCACTTCAGCACGAAGCGGTGGCGGATCGACTGGCTGGACGAACCTCCGATCGTCTCCTGCTTCTCGAACATCCCGCCGTCATCACCCTGGGCCGCAGTACCGACCGAGCCAATCTGCGTGAAAGCGAAGCGCGTCTGCGCGAGATTGGCGTTGAACTCTTCGAAGTCGGCCGAGGTGGCGATGTCACCTATCACGCACCCGGTCAGTTGGTTGGCTATCCCATCATCGACCTCGACGAGCTCGGGCGGCGCGATGTGCATGGCCATTTGCGAAACCTCGAGGCCGGATTGATCGCCGCACTCGATGAACTGGGCCTGGCCTCACGCCGGGTGCCGGGCTGGACGGGGGTCTTTGTCGACCCGGTTGGGCAATCGGACAGCTCGGGTCGAGAGCGCAAATTGGCTTCGATCGGTGTCGGCGTTCGACGCTGGGTGACTTTCCACGGCTTTGCACTGAACGTGACGATCGATCTGGTGGGCTTCGAATCGATCGTGCCATGCGGGCTTCGCGACGTCGAGATGACTTCGGTCGCCGTCGAGATGGCGCGCGAGGAGGGCGTTTCGCATTTGAATCCCGCTTGGCATTCCGCGCTCGATGCACGTGTTCGGGAAGTGGTCGGGCGCTCGATGCAAAGCCATCTCGGATTCGATTGCCGCTGACGGCCGGCTGCTTTTGTGACGGCATCGGGATTCGCCGGCTCCGCGATGTCTTCGCTGCGATCGGATCGCGGCCTCGTCACGGTGAGGCCCATTCACCCTTTCACCCAAGTTACCCGATCGGCTTGGGCACTTCCCTCAAACGAGTGAGCACTCGATCGGCCACCTCAGCTTCTCTACTCTGCGTCAATGCCAACCCAGATCATTGTCGTCAAACGAGCGCCACGGAGATTCTTCGCCGGTCCACGCGCTTTGCCGGATTGGCTGCGTTCGTTCTGGGCGGCCTGGTCGCGTTCTGGCGACAAAGACACGAACGTCGGAGATTCTTTGATCGGCCTCGAGACGGTCGGCCGTGGAGTAGGCCCCATCGTCCCGAAGCTCGACTTCGATGCCATCGGCGCACATCGATGTAACGGATGTGGCCTTTGTCTGGGCGCTTGTCCGAGTCGATGTTTGAGCCTGACGAGCGAAGGAAGGGGTGCCGCACTGAAGGTGGCGACCTTTGAAAATGCCCATGGGCGCTGCATCGGTTGTGGAGTCTGTCGCGAAATCTGCCCCGAAGAGGCAATCCTGATGTCACGGGGAATGGCCGCCGAGTCGGTGGCCGGTAACGGTCGGTTGCCGCTGACCGATCTCTTGAAGGCGGGTTGTTAGGGTGGAGGGCTCCCCGGAAACGGGCTTCATGGATGTTATGCGATCGGTCGCGACGGACTGCGGGGTTGATCTTTCGGATGACTCACAGGATGGATTCTGTATCTCGGTGAGCGCCGAACGGGCGCTGGCCTTACTGACGCGGTTGCGGGAGGAGCCGGAGAGCTCGATGCGTCGGCTGGTCGATTTGACGGCGATCGACCTGGGAGGTGCGTCCGGGCGATTCGATATCGTGTACTGGCTGCACTCGTCGAGTCGAAATGAGTCGATTCGGGTTCGTGTCCGGCTGGAGAGCTCGAGCCTGGTCGTCGATTCGGTCGTCGACCAATGGCCTGGCGCTAATTGGCTCGAACGAGAAGTTTTTGATCTCTTCGGGATCGACTTTCGAGGGCATCCGGATCTCCGGAGAATCCTGTTGGATCCGGATTCCGAAGGTGCCCCGCTGCGCAAAGACTATCCCCGGCAGCCACATCTTGAACTGCCGAAGGCGGCGAAGACATGAAGGCCGACGTTGAGAAGGCGAACTCGGGGACGCTGTCCGAGGCATTCGGATTTCCCGAGACCATTGTCGAGGTAGGCCTGACGCATCCGGGTGTGCGGCGCGTTCTGGGTGCTGCCGGAGGAACTGTCGGATTTCTCGTCTCCCTCGACGACGAGCGGATCGTGGCACTCGAAGTCGAGATCGGGCTAGGACATCGGGGGTTCGAGAAAGAAGTTGAATCGGTCCCGTGGCATCGCGCGCTTCCCTACGTCGCGCGCCTGGGTCTGGCCAGTGGATTGATGGCGGAGATCGGATACTGCCTGGCCTTGGAAAGGCTGGCAGGCGTATCGCTTCCCGACCGCGCAATCTGGTTACGCACGCTCGCCAGCGAACTAGCACGTGTCGCCGATCATTTCTCGCGACTGACGGCGGTCGCGGCAGCAATCGGCCTTCGTTCTGCGGAAGGCGTTGCTCGACAAGGCGGTTGGATTGCGTCGCGGCTGCTCGAGTCGTTGACGGGTGCTGGTTCGTTCGCCGGTTGGGTAAGGCTTGGCGGGGTGGCGCGTGCGTTGCCCGATGATTTCGAGCGTGTTTGGCGGGAGGCGCAAACCGGGATCGAGGGCGCCCTTGCGCGCTTCGACACGATCGCAGTGCAGAATCCGAGTTGCCAGAAGAGGTTGTGTGATGTTGCGCCACTCTCGGCGGAGCAATGCCTTGCCTGGGGCGTGACCGGGCCGTCGATTCGTGCGGCTGGGATGGCGGCCGATGTTCGTCGTGATGCGCCGTACCTTGCTTATGGCGCACTCGATTTTGATATCCCGATCGGCGAAAACGGCGATGACTATGACCGTCTGCTCATCGTTGTCGAAGAGATCCGCCAGAGCATGCGGATCGTCGATCAATGCCAGGGCCTGCTGGCGAGTCTTGGCCCAGGCGTGATCCGTCTGCAGGAGCCCGGTTGGTGTGAGCCGGACAAGACCGATCTGGAAGCGCACGCAGCGATGGTGCTCGACGGGCCGACAATTCCGAAGGGGGAGCTGGCGACTTCGATCGAATCATCGACTGGCGAGATGACGTTCCTGCTGGTCAGCGATGGAGGCTTGTTGCCACGCCGTTTTCATTGTCGAGGCGCGAGTTTCTTTCTTGCGCAGGCCATGCCGGCGATGCTTCGGGGCTCACAGCTCGACGATCTACTCCCGACCGCGGCGATCTTGCATCTCGTCTCGGGAGAATGTGATCGGTGAGCGAAGGCGGTGCCCCTGATGGTCCACCACCGCTCGAGCCCTTCGGTCTTCGGTTGCATCACGACGGTCGATTCACCCATGAGGGTCAGCCGATCGCGAATCGTCGGTTGCGAGAGCACTTTGATCGCTCCGTCGAGTACTTGCCAGACGAACGGAAATACATCGTTCGGTTGAAGCACTTTCGCGGCCAGATCGAAGTAGAGGAGGCTGGCTTCTTTGTGCGGTCCCTCGATCTCGCGACGGGAGAGATCGGACTTTCGGACGGAACCCGAGAGACCTTGGAAGTCTCCATGCTGAGCGCGTCTCCAATCGATGGCGCACTGCTCTGCCGAATCAAGCGGGACCGGGTCGTCGGTGGCGTACTCGCGCGTTTCAGCCATTCGGCCCAGGCCGAGTTCGGACAAGCGATCGAGGAGGGCGGCGCGGGTTGTGTAGTATCGATTGGTGGCCGACGAGAAAATTGTCCGGACTTTTGAGTGCCGCGTGTACGCTGGACCGAGTCTCGGATTGACGGGCGTAGACCGCGCTGGTACATCCTGTGAGCCCGATTCTCCGTGGTCGAGTTCGATCCTGGACGGGTGCTCTGTGAGTTTGCAGAGGCGGCGTAGCCAAGCGGCTAAGGCACGGGCCTGCAAAGCCCTGATCCCCGGTTCGAGTCCGGGCGCCGCCTCCAGACATCATCTGACCTACGCTTGAGCTTGCTTTCCTGGCGCGTGCGTTTTGAACCCGTGACGGTGCCCGTCTGCGTGCTCAGGTCATTCAGGTGAAGGTCTAGGTTGAACGTGCCCCTCCCGAGAGACCGTCCCGACGCGTTGATCCTTCTGGCGCTTTGCGTGCTGATGGCGTTGCTCGGATTGCGCATCGCATTTGGCCTGGATCGTTTCCTCGATCCCGACGAACTCGAGCATCTCAACGGTGCCTTTTTCATCAGCCAGGGCGAAACGATCTACGGCAGCTTCTTCGAGAATCATCCGCCGCTGCTCGTCTGGGCGCTGCAGCCGATCGTCCGCCTTTACGATTCGCCCGCGGAGATCATTGCGAGTGCGCGCGTCGCGATCCTTTTGGTACAGATCGGCATTCTCGCACTCGCCGCCGTCATGGCCCGGCGCTTGGCAGGCGGATTGGCGGGGGCGCTTGCTCCGGTCCTGCTGCTCGCCCAGAGCTTCTTCTACCAGAAGACCCTCGAGGTTCGCCCGGATGTCCCCGGAGCCTTTTTTTTCATGTTGGCACTCGAACGCATGGGCGCCTCGGCTTCGCAACCGGGTGCTCGGCGGCTGATCTTGATTGGTGCCTACTTGAGCATCGGCGGGCTCTTCACGCCCAAACTGATCTACGCCGCCGCGGGTGGAGCATTCGCGCTTGCGATCGCGAGCCATTGGCGCTCGCCGACACGTTGGCGGGGCATCTTTCAAAGCCTGCTGTGGATTGCGCTCGGGGGTGGCCTTGTCGCCGGATTGGTCGCCGCCGAGTTGGCACGCCAGGGATTGTTCATGGCCTTTATCGAAGATGCCTTGTTGCAGAGCCTGCGCATGACCATCGACAACGTCGACTGGTTCAGGCTGGTATTCATTCGGGCAACGGCGAGTACGGATGCGGTGACCTGGATCCTTTCGGCCTTCGGTCTCGGCGTTGCGCTCTATTCGAACCGTCGCGGTCTGCTCAGCGAATCCCGGCGCCGGGAAGCGGCGATCCTGATCGGTAGTGCGGCTTTCGGTATCGGGGGCCTGTTCCTGATCGAGGCGCCGCTGCCCCAATACTATCTCTGCTTCATTCCGCAGTGTTTGATCCTGGCGAGCTGGGCGATCTCCAGTGCCGTGATGGGCGTGCGGGAACGCGGGGGAGTCGGGGCGGCCGGCGCGACGCTCGGCGTCGCATTGGCACTCAGTACGGCCATGCCGCTGCGCTATCAGCTCCTGCGCAGCGACACCTACCAGCGGCAACTCGACATCATCAACACGGTGCGGGCGGTCACGCGGCCGGACCAACGCGTCTTTTCGTGTTGGAACGGGCTCTACCTCACACGGCTACCCGCCTATCGCTATTTTTTCTTGAACTCCGATGTTCAGCGCCTTCTCGACCGCGACCAGTTGGAGCGCGAACTACTCGCGATGTTGTCTCATGTCGAGGTATCGACCTACCTCCATGACCGCAACTGCAATGAACTCCCGCGGAGCGTGAAGATCCGGCTGCGCGAAACCTTTGAGCCGCATCCCGACTTTCCCGAGGATATCTATCTACGGCGCTGACCGGACCGGAACCTGGGTGCTGGCGGGTACCGGTTGGTCGATCTCGACGCGAGACACCGATCAGCGCATGAGGCGAGGCAAAACGGCATTCGAGGGGATAGACTGCACGATGCGCCCGGGTGGCGAAATGGTAAACGCGGGCGACTTAAAATCGCCTGGCTTCGGCCGTGCAGGTTCGAATCCTGCTCCGGGCACCACCCCCTCATTCCCGACGTTTTCGATGGGCATTTTCCCTGGGCGTTGTTCCCGGCGTTGTCCGCGGCGTTGTCC
>CAZMFM010000067.1:25781-28335 GCA_964565565.1 uncultured Spirochaetaceae bacterium
CGGCGTTGTCCGCGGCGTTGTCCCCGGGCAATCAGGCCGGCCATCGTCGAAGTCAGTCGAGCTGATCGACAACCCGCGCCCGGATGTCGTCGGTCGCCAAGAGGTCTTCGAGCGCATCGCGGTCGAGCAGCGTGGTTCGCAGGTATCCCTGTTCGGGGCGTTGAATCTCGACCCGATAGATCTCTTTGGGATCATCGAAGATCTGCCGAATCCGTAGCGACTGTTCCGCGTCGCCTTCCAGGATCTGTGTACGAAGCGAGTCAACGATCCGGCCGCTGCGATCCCCGCAGAGCGCGAGGGGGTCCATGGCGTCCGGAGCGCTGCGTCTTGCGCCGCCGAGGAGTTTGAAGGTTCCGGGGGGTCTCATTGGACGGTCAAGCATACCGATCGTGTCTCGTACGATTCAAGCATGAATCCGCAGGGTGTGATGACGGCGACGGATGCGGTGGGCTCGACGGCGCTCTGCCTCGCGAGCCGCAAAGAGGCGGGCGATTGGCAGCAAGTCGTTGGTTGAGTTGTCTTCGAAGGCGATGCCAAAGATTGCATCGTCGTCTCGCCCCGTGGGCGTACTCAGGAGTGAGGGACGAAGGGTCGTCAACAGCCAGCTGATCCGACCTCGTGCGTGAAACATTCGTCCGGTCGGGAGCTGTAGATCGAGATGGACGCGCGTGCCCGGTGCCAATCCCTCCGCAGCGATTGCCCGAATGCCGCCGAGGCTGACATTCGTGCAACGTGCGAGCGGTGCCGCTGGTTTTCCGTCCTCTGTTCTCAGTTGAAGTCGTGCGTGCAAGGGGATGCGCTCGCTGGATCGGCGGACCTTACGGGTCGCTGTCTTTTTTTTAGTCATGAGCGCTTCCCGTCCATGCGTCGGCGATTCTCTCTTATCGGCCGGCCGCGGCTCTCCTCTTGAGTGCAAAGCGCATGCAGGTGGCGACTCGTTCTCCCTGAATCCTCTCAGGTTTTCTCTCGTTGCCTCGATCCGGAATGCTCTCAAGGATTGGCTTCTCGTCGGGCATCGGCTGGGCAGGGTTGCGCGGTTCGGTTTGGGAGGCTGCCCGTCCATAGCGGGCTATGATGATTTCTTGACCGCAGCGAGCAGGCGAAACGCGCTCACGATTGCGGCACAACGTCGGCGCCACTGCCGAACTCGGATCCCACCAGACATGGCCAAGACTCATCCTCGATCCTCGAAGCGGTCGAGCCACGTTGATCGAAAGCGCTCCCGGTCATCTAGGGACTCGGGGTATCCCGCACACGACTGGTTGACGGGCTTTCATTCCGTGCGCGAGGCGCTCTTGGCAGGACGTCGAGAATTCGACCGGCTCTGGCTTCGAGATGGAAAGCGGCGTGATGAGCATGTCGAGCTGGCCGATCTTGCTCGCACACGTGGCGTGCTCGTCGAGGTCGTCGACGCCTCGACGCTCGCCAGCCGAGTGGACGCAGACGGAAACCACCAAGGCATCGCCCTTCGAGCCGGTCCGCTACCCGAGCTCTCGTTGGCCGAACTATTGGAATCGGCACGTCGAGTCCCGGGGGGAGGGAGTCGATTGGTGGCATTGGACTGTGTCGAGGATCCGCAAAATGTGGGTGCCCTGGCGCGCGTGGCCGAGTCATCGGGGGCCCGGGGGCTGATTCTCTCAGAGCGTCGCGCGCCCGCTCTGACGGCAGCGGTGAGTCGGGCGTCTGCGGGAGCGATCGAATGGTTGCCGGTTGCCCGGGTCTCGAATCTTGGGCGTGCGCTGAGCACGGTACAGAAGAGCGGATATTGGGTGGTCGCAGCGGGTCTTGAGGCGAGCTCGAATCTTTTTCAGCTCGAGGATCGAATTCTGACCGGAGATATGACGATCGTTCTCGGTGCCGAGGGGAAGGGGATCCGTCCCAGCGTTTTGGCGCAGGCGGATCATGTGGTTGAAATTCCGATGCGAGGGAAGATTTCCTCATTGAACGTTTCGACGGCCGGTGCGATAATTTTGTACGACCTGCTTCGACGGTCTCAGGCCGCGGAGGACGAAGCCCGTGGGCTTTCTGGTGAGGCGGGGCGAAAATAGAACGTTTCGAGTTTTCGAGAAGACCTCAATTCTCACGCTGGCCTATCGGTTGCGGAGTGAGAGTGGCCTTGAAGAACGAGAGAAGTCCCTCAGGCGCTTGCCAGCGGGGACAATCCCGGTCTATAGTCCGTGAGCGCTTCCTTGGCTGGCGTAGCTCAACTGGTAGAGCATCGGATTTGTAATCCGAAGGTTAAGGGTTCGAGTCCCCTCGCCAGCTCCGGCGCGGTCGATCCCATGCATATTCTGTTTGGTTTGTGTTTTTCATAAGATTTTTCACTCGGTTCTGTGGTTTTTCATCTTTCATCATCCAATTCATTCCCGACCCTAACAGCGACTGGCGATCGAGATGCGCATGCTCATTCTTCAATGCGGACCTCGCTAAAAACTGTGGGCGATGAAGGGAACGCGAAATCAGGGCGGATGCGACAGGCGAACTAGCAACCGGGCAGGTACTGGGAGAGATACCGAAGCGGTTAAACGGGGCAGACTGTAAATCTGCTGGCCTT
>CAZMFM010000068.1:0-28228 GCA_964565565.1 uncultured Spirochaetaceae bacterium
GCGTGGTGGGATTTTCTTTACGGGTTCGATCGCCGGGCGTCAGCCCCTACCCCTTCATGCGGTCTATGCGGCGACCAAGGCCTTTGATCATTTTCTGGGCGAAGCACTCTGGGCGGAGCTGCGTGCGAGCAATATCGATGTAGTGGTCCTCGAACCGGGCTCGACCGAGACCGAGTTCCAGACGGTGGCAGGCGAGATCAGCCACTCGGGCCATAGCGCCGATGACGTGGCTCGAATCGGTCTCGCAGCGCTAGGCGAGCAGCCTTCGGTGATCGCGGGCTGGATGAATTGGATCAAGGTCAACGCGGCCAGTCGGCTGATGACGCGACCGATTCTTGCGCATACGACTCACGCCATCATCGCGAAGCAAACGCCCGAGGATCTTCGCTAGGTGGCGAAAAGCACTTCGAAATCGCGTAGCTATTGGCTGATGAAATCCGAGCCCTACAAATATTCCTGGGACGACCTCGTTCGCGACGGCCAGACCTATTGGGATGGCGTTCGGAATTACGAGGCGCGAAACAATCTGGCCGCCATGAAAGTCGGTGACCTGGCGTTCTACTACCACTCGAACAAGGGCAAGGAAATCGTCGGCATCGCGGAGATCGTCAAAGCGTCCTACCCCGACCCGACCGCGGACGATGAGACCTGGGTCGTCGTTGATATCGCTCCCGTCGTGCCGTTTACGGAACCGGTCTCCCTGGCGACGATCAAGCAAGATCCGAAGCTTTCAGAAATCCAGTTGGTCCGGCGAGGACGGCTCTCGGTCGTACCGATCACGGCGGCCGAGTTCCGCTATGTCGCGAAGCTGGGCCAGACGAAGATTCCAACGAAGGTCGTGAGCACTTGATGAGTCGAACTTTCCTTCTGGCGGTTTTGGCGTCTCTTCTCCTTGGCTCGATCTCGGGTTGCGCGAATCTGTTCGGATTCAGCGCAAGCAACACGGACGGGTCGGCGACTGCCGATGGGCTGAGGACTTCCGATGGGCTGAGGGCTCCCGACGGGCCGACGGCTCTCGATGGGTTGATGCCTTCCGACGGGTTGATGACGCCCGCTCGCATGGAAACGATCTTCGGAGATCAGGTTGATGCGATCGTGGGTACGCCAGGGGCGATTCAGACCAGGGTCGATGGCATCATCATCTATCTGCTGAGCGATCCGAACAATGATCGAATGCGCTTGGTGGCCGCGGTCGCTTCGGCGACCAGTCTACGTCGGCGCGATCTGGGCGTGCTCCTGCAAGCCAATTTCGATCGAACACTCGACGCCCGCTACGCCATCTCGGATGGGGTCGTGTACTCGGTCTATCAACACCGGATTTCTTCGCTGACCCCGGCGCAGATCAAGTCTGCACTGGCCCAGATCGTGAGCCTCGCGAAAACCTTCGGGACCGGATTCTCGGCGGCCGGACTCGCCGGGCTGGATGGTTCGAGTCTCGACGTTTCCGCGGAGCCATGACCTCCCGAGACCCAGACGGCTCGGACGGGTTCGACGATCCCGTCCACGTTCTCTTTCTGTGTACCGGCAATTCCGCGCGCAGCATTCTGGCCGAAGCGCTCTTGACCAAGCTGGGCGGAAAGCGTTTTCGATCCTTCAGCGCAGGCAGCCACCCCAGTTCCCGACCTCACCCACTCGCGCTCGAGACCCTCGATCGGCTGGGCTACGACACGACGACCTTGCGCAGCAAGAGTTGGGATGAGTTCTCTCGACCCGAGAGCCCACGGCTGGACTTCATCTTTACCGTATGCGGCAACGCGGCCGGCGAAGCTTGCCCTGTCTGGCCGGGACATCCGACCTCAGCACATTGGGGCGTCGAGGATCCGGCTGCATTCTCTGGCTCCCCAGCGCAAGCACGTGTGCTCTTCGAATCCGTCCACGATCAGCTCTCGGAAAAAATCAGCCGCTTCGTTGCGCTCGATTTCTCATCCCTGGACGAGCGAGCGCTCGCATCAAGACTCGCTGAAATCGGCGATCTCTAACCAGTCACGGCGGCTGTGAGCGAGGTTCGAAGCGCCGATCAGGCGTCGAGTGCCGCGAGGGCGTCGGCGTATTCGTTCCAGCGCGTGCCCTCGTGGGCGCGGATCCATTCCAGTTTGACCCGAGGTCTGGCCAGCGCGAGAGCGTAGAGCTCCTGGACGAGCTCGAGATTCTTGATCGGTCCGCTCTTGCGTTTCCAGCCACGTCTTTCCCATCCCGGCGCCCACTCGTTGATCGTCCTCACACAGAGTTGGCTATCGGAATAGGCGACGAGGTCGCGATCGTCGGGGAGTTGTTTGAAGGCCTCGATCAGCGCCTTCATCTCCATTCGATTGTTGGTCGTTTCGGGGTCTCGGCCATGCCCCTTGGCGAGGATCACGCCGTCTTCGACCCAGACCCAACCCCATCCACCGCGGCCGGGATTCGGATCACAAGAACCGTCCGTGAAGATGCCCGTGTCGGGGCCACCGAATTGCGTCTCGAGGACTTCTTCAGGGGTCATTTGTGGTGCGTTGCGTTTGGCCACGTTAGGTCGGGCTCCTCGGAATTTTGGATGTTCAGGCGCTGGTGCGGAAGTAGATCACGTCACCATCGGCGACGATGTATTCCTTGCCCTCGACCTGCATGGCGCCCTTGGCTTTGGCCCCGGCCTCGCCCTCCAATTCGATATAGGTGTCGAAGGCGATGACCTCCGCGCGAATGAAATGTTTTTCGAAGTCCGAATGGATTTCGCCCGCGGCCTGCGGTGCGGACGTTCCCTTTCGGACGGTCCAGGCACGAATTTCTTTCGGTCCGGCGGTAAAGAAGGTGACCAGTTCGAGAAGCGCATAGGCGGCTCGAATCAGGCGATTCAGCCCCGGTTCCTCGATTCCCAGATCCGCCAGGAACTCTCGCTTGTCCTCATCGTCGAGTTCCGAGAGTTCAGCCTCGACTTGGCCGCAGATGCGTACGACCTCGGCGCCATGGCCGTGCGCAAAACCTTCCAGGGCTTCGCTGTAGTGGTTGCCCTTTGCGAGCCCGTCTTCGTCCACGTTGGCGACGAAGAGCAGCGGCTTCGCTGTCAAAAGAAACACGTCTTTGTAGGCCGCCTGCATCGCGTCCGGTACATCGAAGGCGCGCGCCGGCCGACCTTCCGAGAGGTGGGCGCCGAGCGCCTCGAAGAATTCGAATTCCGCACGGGCCGCTTTGTCACCGGATTTCGCGACACGACGAACGCGGTCGGCGCTCTTGGTGACCGCTTCGAGATCCGCCAATCCCAGCTCGACATCGACCGTTTCTGCGTCGCGCACCGGGTCGGGCTGGCCGTCGACGTGGACGACGTTCTCATCATCGAAGCAGCGAACGACGTGAATGATCGCGTTGGTCTCGCGGATATTGCCGAGAAATTGGTTGCCCAGGCCTTCGCCCTGAGAGGCGCCCTTCACCAGGCCGGCGATGTCGACGAATTCGACCGAAGTCGGGACGATGGATTTCGAATGGATCAGTCCGTCGAGCTGCGCGAGTCGCAGGTCGGGCACGACGACGACCCCGGTATTGGGTTCGATCGTGCAAAAAGGGTAGTTCTCGGCCGCTATGCCCGCGGCGGTTAGCGCATTGAAGATCGTGCTCTTACCGACGTTTGGGAGGCCGACGATGCCGCAAGTGAGTCCCATGGGAGGCGCATTCTCCCGAATTCCCGAGAGCCTGTCATGCCCCCGAAGAATGCGTCGACTTTCCTCCGCCCGGGCATCTCCCCCACTTTCCTTCGCTTCTGGCTCCCCATCAGAAAAACCTCATATCTAACGGGGCGTTAGTTTCAATGCGTGCACATTTGAGGCTGGCTTTTCGGGCGCGATCTATGAGATAAGAGAGTCAGAGGAAAGAGTGGGAACGTTGACCCGAGGCAGCAACGTTCATGTTTGATCGAAATCGGAAGGATCGGGAGCCCGCCACAAGACGTTCTGACCAGAGGTACCGATAGAAGGTACCGATCGATTTGTCGCGCGATCGTTTAGTTGAGCGATTGCGGGGTCGGATGGACTGGATGGACTGGATGGTGAGTGGTTGGGTGGCCGAGGTCGAAAGGCCGAAGGGTTGAGTAGCTGAATGTAATGGTCGTGTGGTTGCATGGTTGTGTGGGAGCCGCAGGGAACGATTCCACCGCAGGTCGTTCGGACTCACGCGACGCGCCAGACCGGTCAGCGCTTGTACCAAGACCTCGATCGCAACGCGCCGTGATCGAGCGTCTGGCCCTCCGAGAATGTCGATTTGGATCCGTGCTCTCAAATGCTCGACGGGGAATGGTCTTGGACCGGTTCTCCGTCGAGTAAGCCTTCGATTGCCGCCTACGCGACGAGGGTGGCTCGACTGGGCTTGTGCGATCCAAGCCTCGGCTAAATCTCGACTAAACCCCGCCTAGACCCCCGCCTAGGCCCCGTCGATGCGCGCCAGCTCCAGATCGATCTGCCGGCTCATCGTGTCTGCATCCCGTGAGCCCGTGAAACTGACGCCATTGATGAAGAACGATGGGGTTCCCGTTACACCGGCGGCACGTCCGGCCTCGAAATCAGTGTCGACGAAGTCCTTGAAGCGTCGCTCCTCGATACAGCGATTCAGCGCCTCTTCGTCGAGGCCGAGATCGACCCCGATCTTGGCCAAGGAATTCTCGTTGAGCTTGCCGGCCAGATCGAAGATCCCCTGATGGAATTCCCAGAACTTTCCTTGCTCGTCGGCGCACATCGAGGCTTCTGCCGCCAGGCGTGCGAAGGGATGAATGCTGTCGAGGGGAAAGTGTCGATGGACGAGCCGCACCTTGTCGGGGTAGCGCGCGAGGACCTCGGTAAGGACGGGCTCGGCGAGGATGCAATAGGGGCATTGGTAGTCACTAAAAGTGATGATGGTGACGGGGGCGTCCGCGTTGCCGCGAGAAAGCCTGGTCGACGCGAGTTCTTGGCGAGGTGGCGCGAGCATCATGCGCATCGACATCGCCTCGAGCTTTGGCTTCAGGAAGTCGTCGAAGGCCTTGGCCTTTCGCTCATTGTCGAGGAGTTGCTCGATCTGACCCGAGACATTTTCGAGGCGCGCGCCGCGCAGGCGGCTCTGGTTAGCCGTGTACCAGGCGGCGATTTCATCAGCCGACGGCTTAGCGACTCCGCTCGTGATCTCCGCGAGCAATTCGTCCGAACTGATCCCCCGCTTCTCGGCTTCTGCCTTGACGACGATCGACTGGACCAGATCGCGTGCCGCGTTCTCGCGCATCGTAAATTGTTTATCCGCGGACTGCTTGGCGAACTCTTCCATGAATTGATCGATCATATGTTGATCGACTTCAGACACCGAAATCGCACGACCGTCGAGCATCACCGCTACTTCGCTGCTCTGCGCCGTCTCACTCGGGCCGGCGTCGACCGAGCCCCCGTCAAGACTCTCGGTCTGCTGTGCCTGGCAGCCGGCAAGCGCGATCAGCACGAAGCTGGCAAGCGAGAGCGCGAAGCGACGTGTGCCGCGCTCGGGCAGGCAGGGAAGGAAAGGGCGTCTGGCCGTCGAGTCGGAATTCTTGATCATTTTGGGAGGCTAATTGTTTCGGGCCGATTTGGCTCGTTTTGATAGCGACCGAGGAATTCCCGGGCGAACTCGGCATAGTCGTTCTGGGCGATGGCGCGGCGCGCGTCCGCCACGAGTCGCTGGTAGAAATGAACGTTGTGGATCGAGCACAACACCGCGGAAAGAACCTCGTTGGCAGCGAAGAGATGATGGATATAGGCGCGGGTGAAACCGCCCTTGCAGGTATAACACTCGCATGAGGCGTCGACGGGAAAGGTGTCGCGGCGGAAGCGACGATTCGTGAGGCGAATTCGCCCGCGTGACGTGAAGACCGTGGCGGATCGCGCATAGCGCGTGGGGATCACGCAATCGAAGAGGTCGATGCCGAAGCCGATGCAGGCGATCAGATCCTCGGGCAGTCCGACGCCCATCAGGTAGCGGGGTTTGTCTTCCGGCAGGAGCGGGGCTGCGTGGTCGGTGACCTGGCAGAGGAGTTCATGCCCCTCGCCGACCGAGACGCCGCCAATCGCGTAGCCCGGACAATCCATGGCGACGAGCGATGCCGCGCAGGCCGCGCGGAGTTCCGGAAACGTCGATCCCTGAACGATTCCGAAGAGCGCCTGATCGTTCGCGCGCGTATGGGCCTTCAGGCATCGCTCCATCCATTGCAGCGTCCGCCGCACACCTTGCCCCGCCTGTTCGCGCGTCGCCGGGTAGGGCGTGCACTCATCGAAGGCCATGATGATGTCGGCGCCGAGCCGATTCTGGATCTCGATCGAGCGCTCCGGCGTCAAATCCATCTTCTTGCCCGTCACCTCGTTCTGGAAGGTCGCGCAACGATCCGTGATCTCGACACCGGGCAGCGAGAAAACCTGGAAGCCGCCGGAGTCCGTGAGGATCGGTCCGGGCCATTGCATGAAGTCGTGCAGCCCACCGAGCTTTTCGACCAGCGCCTCGCCCGGTCGCAGCGCCAGGTGATAGGTGTTGGCGAGCACGATCTCGGACCCGGTGTCCGCGACCTGCGCGGGGGTCAGCGCCTTGAGCGCGCCGTGTGTCCCCACCGGCATGAAAGCCGGGGTCTGGATCACGCCGTGGGGCGTCTTGAAGCGCCCGGCCCGGGCACGATCGCTCGTCGCATCGAGGTGGAAGACGAAGGGGGAGACACTGCCTGAGTCTTCGGTCGGTGTGTTCTGTGATTTGTCCATCGTCCGCATCGTAGCGGTCGCCGGGCGCCCCGCCTTGATTCGTGGACGCCTCGATCGCGACGACGGGGAACGACGCGCGTTCGGTGCACACAGGGCGGTCGAGATGGCTGGGACGGCCGCGTACGTTAGGATCCGTCTCGATGACCCCGACGACCCCGACCGCCCATTTTGCGGACAGCTTGATCGAACGGACCCGCACGCTCGGTCATCCGCTTTGCGTCGGGCTCGATCCTCATCTCGGCTTGATCCCAGAGCATTTTCGGCGCGGAACGATGGCGCCCAATGACCCCGAGACCGCTCTAGCGGTCGAGGAATTCCTGGGCGCTGTGATCGACCGGATCGCCGGTCGGGTGGCGATCGTCAAGCCGCAGATTGCCTTCTTCGAGCGTCTCGGTTGGCGCGGAATGCAAATTCTCGACGGCCTGTGCAGGCGGGCGCGGGCCGCGGGCCTGATGGTCCTGCTCGACGCGAAGCGCGGGGACATCGGTTCGACCGCCGAAGGCTATGCCGGCGCCTATCTGACTTCTGACGCCGCCATGCCCGTCGACGCAATCACGCTGAATCCCTATCTGGGCTTCGAGACGCTTGATCCCTTCGTGCGCGCGGCCAACGAAGCCGGTCGCGGACTCTTCGTGCTCGTGAAGACCAGCAACCCGGGCAGCGGCGATCTCCAGGATCGCGACGTCGAAGGCGAACCCCTCTTCGGTCGGGTCGCCGACGGATTGGCTCGCATCGAAGCGGACCTGCTGGGTCAGAAAACGGGCTGGTCCTCGTTGGGCGTCGTCTGCGGAGCCACCTGGCCCGAGCAGGCACGGCGAGTGCGCGATGCACTTCCGAAGTCGCTCTTTCTGGTTCCCGGCTACGGCGCCCAGGGCGCGTCCGCGGCCGACGCCGTCCAGTCCTTCGTTCCCGGACCGAACGGGCTCGAAGGCGGACTGGTCAACTCCTCTCGCGGAATCCTTTTTCCCGCGAGCACCCAACAGGCCGACGCCGCGGCGATCTGGGAAGCGGCCTTCGACGAGGCGTTGGCTGCCGCAATCGACGAACTGGGCAGCGCAATCCAGGCCTAGCGCCCGACCGATTCGCTCAGCCTCGACTTGAACTCGTTCGATTTTCGAGATCGAGACATTGCCCGAGATCGCAGTGTCGTGCTCAAGATTCTTCGCCGGGCTGGTGTTATGCACCGGGCCCAACGCCGTCGCATACGCTATCGATCTCCGATGACGAAACGAAGGACAAGACTCCTCTTGATCGAGGGGATACCGGGTTCCGGCAAAACCACCACCGCCGAGTGGATCTACAATTGGTTGGGCCACCGCGGAATCGACGCCGAATGGTCCAGCGAGTTGAGGGAGGATCACCCGGTCATAGACCGAGCCCTGTGGAAGACGAGTCGCAGACCAGACTACGCGGCTCGGTGCATCGGGCGGTGGCATTCATTTGCTTCGAAGGTCGCTTCGACTCGCTCACCGGCCGTCCATGTCCTCGAAGGGTGTCTTTTCCAAGGTACGGTCCGATTCCTATTGGAACACGATCATCCCGAAGACGCCCCTGAGCGATACTTCGCGGCAGCCCAATCCGCGCTGGAGGCTCTCCAACCCCGGATCATCTACCTCCACCAGCGCGATGCTCGCGACTTCCTGGAGCACAGGCAGAGCGCCCGAAAGGGAACCGAGACCATTGAGAAGATCGCCGCCTACACCGAGACGACCGCAATCGCCAAGCGTCACGGTTGGAAGGGCATTCCGGGAATGATCGAGTTCTATCTCCACTACCGAACCGTCTGCGACCATCTTCTCGACCAGACTCGCTTCGAGATCCTCCGCCTCGACACCTCCGACGACGATTGGGCGGCCCGCCAAGCAACTCTGGCCGACTGGCTGTCTCATCAATGCCCCTCAGCCACTGGACCACGCTCCACCTAGCGAGACGCACCGCCTCCCAACAACCCCGCGAAGGGTCGAGTGCGGTGTGAATTGCGTCGAAGTCAAGCGCAGGCGAAGCCGAGCCATTCGCCGCATTTCGCGCCGTGCTCGACCCGTGGCTACACAGTCAATCTGAGATGAAAAAATGCGGCTGTAAGACCGCCGCGCCGTCTAGCGGTAGAACTTCCGCTCTCCACCCGACTGCCGCTTCCGAACCCGACGATGCTTCGCCTTCAACTTCGCCCGATACCGGCTCGTCTTGTTTCGCTTCAAATGACCGCGGGATTTCTTGGCCTGGCTCATCGGGGTTGCCTCGGATTCGGTGGGGGTGCTCGAAGGGCCGGGAACTTAGGGGAATTGCTCGCGAATTTCCATGCCCTTCGGGGTCGATGTGACCGGGAAGTTCAGCCGGAGCGAGGCTTTTCGGTGGGACCCATTTTCGATCTGCAGGCTAAGCTCATTCTTCGCAGAGAGCGGCCGTGGGTCGACGGATTTCCCAATTCAGCCCCTCGGAAGAAGGTTTTCGGGGCCAACCATGCATGCCCTGTGTGATCGACCAATCGAACTGGAGTCCCCCGGAATGAATGCAGCGCTCGAGCGGATGATGGATTTCGACCTCACGGAAGAGCAGCGCCTCGTTCGCAAGACGGTACGCGAATTTGCGGAGGCCGAGATTCTTCCTTACGTCGAGCAATACGAGCGGGAGGAGCGCTACCCCACGGAGCTGATTGCGAAGCTTCCCGAACTGGGATTGCTCGGGCCGATGATTCCCGAGGAGTATGGGGGATCGTTCTCCGACGTCGTCACTTATGGCGTGATCTGCGAAGAGCTTGCGCGAGTCGATTGGGTCGTGGCGTCCGTCGTGTCGGTCGCAAACTCCCTGGTCGGTGGGTCTTTGCTCAAATTTGGAACGGATGAGCAGAAGTCGCGTTTTTTGCCCGGAATCACGAAGGGCGAGATCATTTGTTCGGCCTGCCTGACCGAGCCGCGCGGGGGCACCGACCTCGGCAACATGGAAACGACCGCCAAGAAAGTCGACGGGGGTTTCTTGTTGAACGGCACGAAGGTCTTCATTTCCCATGCCGATCACGCCGGCGCTTTCTTCATCGTGGCCAGCATCGACCGCAGTCTGAAACACAAAGGTGTCACGGCCTTCGTCGTTGATCCGCGCGACTTGAAGGGGATGACGATCGGTGCCTTCCCGATGCGAACGCTGAAGCGCGACAATCTTGCCGAGGTTCATTTCAACGATACCTTCGTACCGGACGAGGCCGTGTTGGGCGAGCCGGGACGAGGATTTCCGATTCTTGGCAATGCCCTCGACATGGGTCGCTTCTCGGTGGCCGCCCGATGTGTCGGGCAATCGCAGCGCGCCATCGACCTGGCGTCGCCCTATGCAATGGAGCGAGAAGCTTTCGGCCAACGAATCGGCGAGTTCCAGATGATTCAGCTGAAGATTGCTGAAATGGTGGCGCGGACGGAGCAGGCGCGGCTGCTCGTCTATCGACTTGGGCGAATGAAGGATGCAGGGATCGAGCGCTGTTCGATGGAATCGTCGCTGGCGAAATTGAAATCGAGCCAGGCGGCCGTGCAGAACGCGCTCGATGGGATGCAGGTCTTTGGCGGTTACTCCGTGACCGCTGAATATGAGATTGGAAGGCTCTTGATGGAGGCGAAGTCCCTCGAGTTCGGCGAAGGGACAAGTGAGCTTCATCAAAAGCTGATCGCGGAATTCGCACTCGGTATTCGGAAGCAGTAGTCGACGCTCAACACTGTCCCCGGCCACAAACCAATGGCCACCCCTTCAGGAGTCCACTCGGAAGATGACGAACGTAACCCCGGCAGATCGGCAAGCCTTGCTGAATTTGATTCTCGAGATTTCCTTCGAACGCAAGGAAGTCACGCTCGCCAGCGGCAAGAAGAGCAACTTCTATCTCGACCTTCGCCAGACCTTGATGCGGCCCAAAGGTGTGTCGCTCGCAGGTCGGCTCGTGCTCGATATGTTGCAGACCGGGCCGCCCGTCGATTCGGTCGGCGGGATGGCAGTGGGGGCAGTGCCCCTGATTACGGCCGTGTTGGCCGCGGCGGCGAACGATCCTGCGACGGATTCGCTCGTCGGCTTCTTCGTTCGGAAGCAAAAGAAGGAGCACGGCTTGACCCGGCAGATCGAAGGAGGCTTCGCAGCCGGCCAGAGTGTTGCGCTCGTCGAAGATACGACGACGACCGGAGGTTCGACCCTTGATGCGGTGGATCTCGTCGAAGCGGAGGGCGGGAAGGTCGTGCGCGTGATCTGTCTGGTCGATCGGGATGAAGGGGCGTCCGAGGCTTTCGCCGCACGAGGCATAACACTCGAGGCGGTCTTTGGACGAGAGGATCTGCCGATCTAGCCATGGACGTCTATCACATCTGGTGCAATCTACGGCCGGGGGTCTCTGATCTCGAATTTTGCGAGAACGTCGATCGCTATCTCGGAAAACTGCGCAAGACCGAGCGGATCGTTGGCCACCGGGTGATGCGTCGAAAGCTGGGACTTGGGCCGGCGGAGTTCGGCGAGTTTCACATCATGATCGAAGTCGAGGATCTCGCACAACTCGACGCTGCGTTTCGCGATGTCTCTACGCGGTCGGGCGTGATCGAGGAATTGCATCACGCAGTGAATCGACTCGCCTGCGATCTCAAGTTCGCGCTCTATCGCGACTTCCCCGATCCGAATCGTGAGCGTGGGAGCGAGCGGTTCTAATGAAAATTCGGGCGGCTGCTTCCGGCGATCTTCCTCGCCTGCTCGAAATTTACAATCACTATGTCATGGCGACGCCCATCACGTTCGACGTCGAAGCCATCTCGATCGCAGCGCGCAGGGTCTGGTTCGACGACTTCGGGGCCGACGGACCGCATCGCCTGCTGGTTGCTGAGTCGAAGGGACGAGTCGTAGGCTATGCCTCGAGTGGAGCATTCCGAAAGAAGGCCGCCTATGCGCGCTCGGTCGAGACTTCGATCTATCTCGATGCCAAGTCCTGCGGGTCCGGGCTCGGCAGCAAGCTCTACTCGCGTCTTTTGAACGATCTTGAAGAACACGGTTCGGTCCACCGCGCCTACGCGGGCGTGACGCTTCCCAATGATGCCTCCGTCGCTTTGCATCATCGCCTTGGTTTTGGGCGTGTCGCAACATTCCACGAGGTCGGCTTCAAATTCGATCGCTATTGGGATGTCGCCTGGTTCGAGCGTGGGCTGTGACGGAAGAACGAAAGTGGCTTGGCCTCTTCTGCGAAGGGTTGATCGACGATCGCCTCAGGGCGGGAATGGGTCGGGGGAGCTGACCCATGCGCTACTTGGCAGCGTTGTTGATCGCCGTTGTCCTGATCTTTTTCGTGTTCTGGGTCGGGGCCAAGGTCGCAGTGATGGTCGACCCACCGCATCGTGACTACAACGACTATACGGTCGGTCGCAGGATGGATCTTTGTGGCTATGCGGTCGATGTGCGGCATGTTGGCGGTGGATATGATCTGCGCCGCTGGCAGCAACAGGATTGTGGGACGCTGAGCGACCTCGATCGATGTATTCTGCAATGTCTATCGGAGGCCGGTACGGTCAAGATCGGTGCCGCTTGCTATTCGGACTGCTTCGGACGGTGAGCAGAAAGGCTCGCGTCAGACGGGAGTGCGCGGCCCCTGTGATAGGCTCTGTGATCGAGTCCGACTGGCTGGATTCGCTCGATCCGAATTGAGATGCCCAGGCCGGTCTTTGGGAAATGGAGTTTTCAGTGGCGGCGATTGCTCGAGTCAGCGTCTCTCTCATGGTCTTCGGGGACGGTCTCGAACCCGATGAGGTTTCCGCGCTGCTCGGTTGTCAGCCAACCCGCTTTCATCGTAAAGGTGACAATCGACCAGGACACGGGGACGGCCACGCGACCGAGCCGACGGGCGCCTGGATACTCGACAGTGCGCTCTCCGAGAAGGCCGAAATCGAGGAGCATGTCGAATCGCTGCTGTCACTGATCAGCAACGACAGCGACGAGTGGGCCAACCTGACGGCCCGGTTCTCCGCTTCGATTCTGTGCAGCCTCTTTCTGGACCAATACAACGAGGGATTTGAACTCTCCCCCCGTCTCGCTCAATCGATGGCTGAACGCGGCCTGGTGATCGCCTTCGATCTCTACAGCGGCGACGCCGAGGCCTGAACCGAAAGTCAGCCGCGAAGGCGGTCGCTGAATCCGAGGAATGATGAGCGCGCAAATCAGGGTTCGGCAGGCGCAGTTGAAAGAAGAGAGTGAGGTCGAGAAGCTATTCGAGATCCTCGACGCCTACGCACGAGGTCCGGGGGGGCAGTCGGCGCCACTCTCCGATCTGGCGCGAAAGAATCTGGGGCCGGGACTCCGCGCCCATCCGAATGCCTTCGTTCTCTTCGGCGAACTCGACCGGCGGGTCGTCGGCGCCGCAGTGTGTGTCTGGAGCTATTCGACATTTGCGGGGCGACCGTCGGTCAACCTGCACGACCTCTCGGTTCTTCCTGAGGCGCAGGGCCGTGGGGTGGGGTCGGCATTGCTCGAGGCGCTAGAGGTTCGCGCGCGGGGCCGCGGGTGCGCCAAGATCACACTCGAAGTCCATGATTCGAACCTTGAGGCGAAGCGCCTCTACGCGCGCTTCGGCTTCGAGGGGTGGGCGCCCCCGACGCTATTCGTGTCGAAAAGCCTCTCCTAGCGTGACAGTGATGTGACGCCGACGTGACGCCGGTATGACATTCACAGGCGAAGCGGAGTTAGGCGTTCTTCACCTCAGCACGGTGACCCCGTAGCGCTTAGTCGACGTCGTGCGCGCCCGATCGACAGAAAATTGACCGAAGTCGGGAGAGAGTCTGATCAGTGCCGCCGTGCGCTGGAATCTGACGGATCGTGGGTCGGTAGTCGGGCGGCCGGCCGGCTCGGTTGGTGTTCTCGACGGTCGTAACGCGCATCACATGAATTAGGCTTCGCCGTCCTGGCCTGGCCGAGAGCGTTCCAAAAAGCGACAGCCGTCGAAGAATACGACGCACAAATAGCCACAGATGGAATTGTTGGCGTTGTGCCTCGAGCGATCGCCTTCAGCCCCCCCGCCCACTTGCGAAACTCCTCCGGTGTTGACCGGATTGGTTAGGCGAGGGCGAAAGGTGTCCGAGAGTCATCGAAGAGTTGTGCGATTTTGGACGAGAATTTTGGCATAGGCAGTGGCAAAATCTCCAAACGAGCTATTGTATTCGCCAGGCGCATGTTTGTTCAACTACTACAATTGTTAGGTTAGGTACCATGAGGAAAGTCAGAGATTGGTCCGCAGTGATCGATCGTCTCAATAATAATGCGAAGGGCGAGCTCAAAATCAAAATGGGCTCGCCAGGTAGTGCCCAAGTGACGCGTTGTCGTCTCTTGGCCGAGTGGTCGAATCTCGAGGCGACCACGCAGGGTGCGACGTTGATCCTGCGAGTACCCGGCGGCCGCTAACAGGTCGCAAGTCCGAAGGCCGCGCGGTAGGGTAAAACCTATTCGCGCGGCCATTTTTTTTCATCGCTCTGAATGCAATGATTCGGGTACGAGTTCGGTGGCGGTGGCGGCGGCAATGGCGATGGCCGCAACCGACAATATCCACTGTGACCCCTCGCTCGGCCGTGGGCCGTGCGAGATCGTCCTGAGTTCATTCGATCCGAGAGAGTACGCTTGATCTACGTCCTGGCCGCCTATTCGATTACGATCGGCACGCTCGCGCTCTACGGTGTGCTCATGCAGCACCGCAGTCGGATTCATGTCATGGACCAATCGGCGCGATCTCGACCGACTCATCCCCAAAAGACTGATCCCCAACCGACTGCCGCCCGCCCGTTCGGGTTCAGCTTCAACCTTGGCGCTGCGCTGCTCTCGCCATTTTGGATGTGGCAGCACGGTATGCGGGTGGCGGGTGCCGGGCTCTTGTTGATTTGTCTGGCCTTGGTTCCGCTTTATGAGCGGGAGTGGTGGATCCCGTCGTTGTTCGTCGCGATGGTTCCCCTGGCGGCGGGGACCGCACTCGGCTTGGTCGGCGATCGAATTGCCCGCAACCACCGCGCGTCCGAGTCCCCGGTTGAGGTCGCTGCGAGTCAACTTCCCTGGGCCCTCGTGGGCGTTGGCCTGTTCACCGTCGTGTTGCCGTGGGTCTGGTATTTTCGGTTCGCTCCCGCCGCCTAGCGGGTCGGTGTACGCTCGCAGGCTGCTAGACGTTGAGCACGTCCGCGACCGCTTTCAGAACGACGTCGTGGATCGGTCCGTTGGTGGCGATCACGCCCGAGTTGTTCTCCAACATTCGACCGTGTCCGTAGTCGAGCGGAAATCCCCGAGCGTCGGTGACTTTTCCGCCCGCCTCTTCGACCACGATCATGCCGGCCGCGTGATCCCAGATCTTCTCACGGTAGGTCTTGCTGGTCGGCAAGCGCAGATAGATCTGTGCTTCGCCCTGGGCGACGATCGCGTATTTGGCTTGGCTGTCTACGCGAACGGGTTCTGCCGTGATTTCGAGAGCGGCCGCGATCTGCGCGCTCTGTCCCTGGTCGCTGTGGCCGGATTCGACGGATTCACAGAAACGTGCAGCCGCGGTCGAAGTGATGTCGCTCACCTGGATCGCCTTTGCCCCATCGCGTCCCGACCCCGATAGGGGGCGGGCTTCGGCGCCTTGGCCACGGACGGCTGTGAGCAGGCAGCCCGGTCGTCCGTCTGGGCCAGGCAGGTTCGGACAACCCAACACGCCGAGCACGACTCGCCCCTGTTCGATCAAGCCGAGGGCAATCGCGTATTGCTCGCCGCGAAGAAAGCCTTTCGTTCCGTCGATCGGATCGAGCGTCCAGTAGCGTTCGATCGAATCGTCGGGGTCGACGCCGCCGAGATCGATCCAGTCGAGCGCCTGGTCCGCGCTGATGTCGGCGCCGCGGATATTGCGGACGTGTTCGATGACCTTTTCCTTGGTTATTTCCGCTCCCGCTTCACGGAGTTCGGCCGCATTCTCTTCACCGACGACCTCGGCGATCTTCGAAGCCTGCGCAAGCGAAGAACAAACGAGTGCTTGAGAGGCGAAGTCCGCGACGGTCACCGGGCTTCGGTCCTTCTTCTCGAGCGTTGCCGCGCTCACCAGGTTCTTTTGCACGCTCTGACAAACCAGGGCGGCATCACGGACGGCGATGACCGCGGCTTCGAGCTCGCTAGCGAAATCAATCTTCGACACGGTGTCCTCACGGCGGCCGGTGACGGCCGACTCTCTCAAGCGGTGGCTGGGCGGCCGAACCTTGATCGGCCCCCCCGAAATTGCGGCCCGACCATAGCGAAGTCCCGAGGTCGGTCGATTTGTGCGGATTCGGGCCAGTGGACGGAAAAAATTGGACTCATGGGGCATGAAACTTCCCTCGCGCGCCTCTCCCTGGCGAACTGACGAAGGCTCAGTTCGAAGCAAGCGACAAGCAGACAACCGGGTAGGCATCGAGGGTGTCTCGACTAATTGAAAGCGTACGAACTGATCGCCGTCAGTGGTTCGGTCCTTGCAGTATTGAGCCTGCGGTCATTGGTTTCGAACGCGAGGAGGTGACATGCCGTTACGCCTCGGCACCTTCAACGTCTGGGGTCTTCCGGAAGCATTTTCGGATGATGTGTCCGCCCGAATGCGCGCTCTGGCCTCCAGACTTTCCGGACTGGATCTGGACGTCCTCTTGATCCAAGAGGCCTGGACGGAGGAAGTTCGCGACACCCTCCGCGAAGCCGCGCTGCTTTCAAATTTCGAGGTGGCGGGCGGTCGCTCATCGAGTGGTGGCTTGATGGTCCTTTCGCGCCGTCGAATACAGTCGGCCGATTTCGAGAGTTTTCGATTTCGCGGCGACCCTGAGCGACTCCTGCGAGGCGAATTCCTCGGCGGCAAGGGCTTTCAGACCGTCGTTCTCGAAGGTGACGCTGGCCCGCTCCCCGTCATCAACACCCATCTTCACGCTCGGTATCGTCGCGCCCGCCCCGAACTCAATAGCGCCGTACGCACGGCGCAACTCCTGCAACTGATTGGCGTATTGAAAGATCTTGACGACACGGTGGTCGTCGGAGGCGATTTCAATTGTACGAACGTCGACCTGGAGTACAAGATTTTCTGTCGGCTGACGAACTCGATCGAACTTGGCGACGGGCAAGCATTCCCGACCCTATCGAGAAACAACTACTACAAGCGACATCGCAGCAGTGCCGATAAACGCATCGACTTTCTCTTCGTTCGCCCCGGCCGCAATGTGAAATGCCAGCCATCAAATGTGGCAACGCTCTTCGCGAAGCCCGAGAGGATTCGTCACCGTGACCGTTCCCTGTCCGATCATTTTGGCTTTCAGGCTTCCTTCGAAGCTCGAGCGGTCGTGACGGATGCGTTGTCGGGTCGCTCCCTGAATCGCGATCCACAGGTCTTCGAACTCGCCCGGAAGCTGTTGAATATTGGCCGGAGTGAAGCGGATCGTCGTGAGCGAGCACACTTTCAATCCGCGGGAAGCTGGGCTGTGGCCGCGCTCGCGGCGGCCAGCATACGTCGACATCCCGCGCTCGATCGTCGCGGCTTCATGCGCTCGTTCGCGGGCACCTTGGCTCTTGGCGCGCTGATGCCGACGATTGGGTACGGCACCTTGGCCAGGCTCGACTCGGATTCCAAGCGCGACGCATTCGATGACGCTCGGAGTGTGCTCGCGCAGCTCGAAGCCTATGACGGGCGCAACACCGTCTAGCGACACGTTGCGGATCGCTCCCATCTCTCGCTCTGCACGACCTTTGGGGCTTGTGATAATCTCTCGCCGCGTTCATCCGGGGCAAAGAATGCCGGGAGGTTTGAAACGATGGTGACTAGCGAAACGGTGTCCAGTGATCGGCCGACGGTATTCATTCATACCAACCACCGACAAATGCTCGGCGCTCTGGTCTCTCAATATTCGATGAAGCGAAACGCCCGGAACCCCGACGAATTCGACGTTCATCTCATCGATCACGGCCAGCACGACTTCTTTAAGCGCTACCAGGGACGAGAGTACCTGCGCGACGGAGCCAGCCGAGTCTGGCGCAACGACGACTTGCAATCCTTCACGCCGCTTCGCTTCATGCCTCCGGAGCTCATGCAATACGAGGGGCGCGCGGTCGTCACGGACCCGGATGTCTTTGCCGTCGGTGATGTCATGGAGCTTCTCACCCGGGACATGCAGGGCAAGGCGATCATCTGTCGTCCGCGGTCCGGTGCAAAACGGATCGAGGGCATTCTCGCTACGAGTGTCATGCTGCTCGACTGCGCCAAGCTCAAGCATTGGAAATGCCAGGAACAATTCGATCAACTCTTCGAGCGAACGCTCGACTATGCCGATTGGATCGGCCTCAAGAATGAAGTGCGATCCGAGATCGGCCTCTTTGAGAACGAATGGAACGACTTCGATCGGCTGACCGAGAAGACCAAGTTGATCCACAACACCAAGCGCAGGACCCAGCCCTGGAAGGCCGGGCTGCCCGCGGATTACATTCCCGCCGAGAAGTATCGGATCTTCCCTCCGATTCGCTGGGTGTTGCGTGCGCGCCGAAAATTTTTTGGTGACTACGCCTTCGTTCCCGACTACAAAGCGCATCCCGATCCGAAGCAAGAGGATTTTTTCTTCGGTCTACTCCGGGAATGTGTCGAGCAAGGAATCGTGACAGAAGATTTCATTCGCGAAGAGATGGAACGCAATCACGTACGTCACGACGCATTCGAGGTCCTGGATCGCGTCGCATCGCTCGCTGCGTGAATCGCGACTCGACCTCCGACCTCCGACCTCCGCCTCCGACCTCCGCCCGCCGAGATCGGACAACCGTATTTCGCGTCTAGACGAGTTCCCCTGCGAGTACTGGGCTCTCCCCCCTGGACCCTGGACGACTTCCCGATCTACGAGGGCCCGTCGAAGAGCAGGCGGACTCGATCGACGGCACGTTGCATATCCTCGAGCGGGCGTGACTCCGCCTTCGGGTGGCCATCGCCGAGCCAGACGGCGCGACCGGAATCGACGAGTAGCTGTTGAACGATCCGGATATCGCGCGTGAGTCGCACCGGTCCGAGCCGCATCGTCAAGCGATAGATGTGGGCTTTTAGATGCCATCGATTAAGGCCCAGCGCCGCCGACTCCTCGGCGGCTGTATCGTTTGTCTGGTCGCCATCGCCCAAACCTTCCCCTTCGGTTGGGATCGGAGAACTTCCCGCCTTACCGTCGAGCCAGGGATTGTGTTTCATCGAGGTTCGGCCCTCGCCGGTATCGAAGAGGTAGACGGGTCGTCCCGTCACGCAGGCTTCGGCCATCATCGAAACGCTATCGGCGGTGACGACGACACGGTCGGCCAGTCCAAGAAAGGAGAAGAAGGGATTGTCGGGGTCACCCTTCTTCCAGCGATAGACCAGCGACGGCGATTTGATTCCCTCGACCAGAGCCTCGGTCGTTTCGGGCAGTGTTCGCGCACTGGTGGTGAGCAGAACCGAACCGCCGACTTCACTCACCAGTTCGTCCACCTGTCGCGCCAACCGTTCCCCGGAAGCCCGATCGAAGGGATAGGGACCGGAGTTGCCCCCGGCCAAAACGGTCACGATCGGCTTGGGTAGGTGTGCGACGCTCGCTCGCCAGGCGTTGGCTGCCTCGTCGAGCCGTGCGCGCGTGACACGGTGCAAGGGCGTTTCGTTATGCAGGACGTTGGGGTCGTCGGGCAAGCGGTATTGCGGGGTCGTGATGACGAGATCCCAGGTTTCGACGCGCGCCCAGGGTCGACCTACGTGGATCAAGCGGACTGGTTTGTCGGCATGCTTTCGGATGTATCGCGCAATCGGCTCGTTCTTCCGGCCGGCCGAAATCACCAGATCCGGCCAGGGCGCCTCGAGCACGCTCGATTGATCGCGAACGACGCCGAGCAAGTGGGCGCCGAAAGGAAGATTGACTGCTTTCTCGAAGGATGTGTAGGCGAAATGCTTTTCTTCGAGGGGCCAGCCCAGGGCCTCGCCGAGTCCAAGGACCTGGGAGTTGTCGCCGGCCCGATTGCCCATGAGCAGCCAGATGAGGGGCGCACCCGAATCGTGTTTCGCGAGAGGCTGCATTGCGCGATCAATTTACCCTATTCACCGCCTCCATGGGCATCGAGAAATTGTGTTGAAGCAGGACTATCGGGGGTCGCCCCGACTCAGCCCGCTCGCATGAGCCGGCGGCGAAGACGAAAACCCATGCCCGCGGCGACCGTGCCAAAGAGAATGGGCGGGCCCCATCCAGCCAACCACGGACTGAGCGATCCGCCATGGCCCATGGATCCGGCAAAACTCGTGACCAGGGCATGGCTGACGGCGATGATGGCGCTCGCGATCAAGGTGTGGACGGGTCTGGGAAAGGGCGGCCCGGTTGCGGCGAAGAAAAGAGCGATCAGTGGTAAGAGCAGGCAGGCCAGCGGTGCGGCGATCTTCATTTGCAGGTCGGTTCGGTAGGCGGTTGCGATCGGGCCTTCGAGATCGAGATCTCGCAGGGCAGTTCGCAGGGCGGTGGGTGTGAGATGAGCGGTGTCGATTTCCGAAGGCGTCTCGTCTCCGAACTCGACCATTCGTTCGGCCTTCGGATTCCGCTTCATCAGTCCGTCTTCGCCGAGTTCGACACTCCTCGGATTGTCGAGTAGCCACAGCCCGCTGCCCATATGGGTGGCTCCGTCGGCGTCCGTACGCCGCTTGGGAAGTCCGTTCTTGGCGAGATCATAGAGCGTGACCGCACTGGCCTGGCCGCGTAGCAGGTCGAGGCGCTCCATCTCATAGATCCGCTTGCCGGTTCGGTACCAGACGCGTTCGCGAGTGCCCTTCGGCGTGAGGTCGAGGTTTTTGATCTCAGTGCGCTTCAGGAAGGTTGCTCGCTCGCTCGCGAGGGGCACGATTTCATTCGTCAGCAGATGGTCGAGGGGGACAGCCAGACCGCATAACAACCAGACCGGTGCGAGGACTCGAAAGACCGGAATTCCGCACGCGCGCATTCCCAGCAACTCTCCGTTCGCTCCGATCAGGCTGATCGTGAGTGCGACTGCGATGAGCAGTGCCATCGGAATGACCCGGGCGATCAGGACGGGAAGGCGTGCACCGTAGTAGCGAAGAATTTCCGCGCCCGTGGCACCGTATCGGTTGAACCATTTGAGATTGTCGAAGACATCGATGATGAGGTAGGCGAAAGCGAGTCCGACGACACACAAGACGACCATGCGAATGAATTGCGCACTGACATAACGGGGTAGCGCGGCGCGCTTCATGCGCAGCCCTCTGCGCGTGCCCCGAGCACTTTCGAGAAACGTGCTCACGGCACCCCTCGAGCTTCGATCCGATTCGGAGGCCTGGCGGCCAGCGCGGAAGATCAAGGTGATGGCGACGACGGCCAGCACCGTATTGGGCATCCAAACGGTTGGGCCGACCGGCGCATTCTGGCTTCGGAGCATGCCCTCGGATAGCTGCACGAGGGCGTAGTACGCAATTGCGCCGATGATGCCCATGAGGGTTCCACCGGAACGCGAGAGGTTTCGTCGCCCGAGCGCGAGTCCCATCGCGAGCAGTCCAAAGGGCAGCGCGGCGGCGCCCATCGCGACACGGCGATGGGCTTCGATCGATTTTCGACGTCCTTTCGGAGTTCCGGATTCCGCGCGAGCCTCGCTGAGCAATTGTCCGAAGGGAAGCGTCGAAATGATGTCGACGGGAACGTTCTTTTCCGGTTCGAGGTCCGGGATCGCAGTTTCCATCTGCTCAAAACGAAAGAGCGAAGCGCGCTTTTCGTCATTCGCCAGCACCATGCCGTCCTCGAGGACGATTCGCTTCGTGCCGGTAGCGTCGGTCAACACCGCGCCGCGCTGTGAGAAAATCGTCTCGTCGATACTCGGCATGTAGAGAAGAACGTTGCGCAGCTGGGCACCGTTTTTTTCGATCTCGCGCGCCTCGATACGCCAATCGCCCAGATTCGTTGGCATCCCCGCGCGCAGGGCGAGTCCGGGTTTTTCGGTCGAGAGACGAATCATCTGGTCGCGAACGGTGCGTTGGGCGGCGGGTGAGATGGCGACGGAAAAGGCGACCGAGATCACGGTCGCAGTCAACGCGAAATACAATCCGGGACGAGCGAGCTGACGCGCGGAGAAGCCGCTGGTTTCGAGTGCGAGCAGTTCTCGATCGGCGGAGAGGCGCCCGAGTCCGACGAGGGATCCGACCAGGACGGCAAAGGGCAAGGTGCGCGCGAGGGTCGGGACGAGTTGCAGGGCCGCAATCTGGGCGACCTCGCCGGTGCCGAGACCGCGATTCACGATCAGGTCGCTGTATCCGAGCAGATCCGTCAAAAGCACGACGAGTCCAAAAGCGGCCGTCGCGTAGAGCGAAGGCAGCAGCATCTCCGAGATCAGGTAGCGCGAGAGCATCGCGCTCGAACGCGGACGCGCGAGACGGACATCAGTCGTACTCAAGAAACCCCTCCGGCCGCGAGTTTCGCGAGAAAGGACGCTTCCGGCCACCGCCAGAGCGAATGTCGTGCGATTCGGTCGGAAAATCATTTCAACCGGACTTCGGAGACGAAGAGCCACCCGTCGAGGTGTGATAAATTGCCTCCGCTCAGGTCATTTGACGACCCGAGGGGTGGGTCAAGATGAATTCGGTCTTCAAAAAAGTGAGCCGGGAGGTTCTTCTCGCGCTGGTCTTCTTCTTACCGAAAGCGCGGCGCATGCGCTTCGAGCGTTGGCTGCGCGGGCGAGAAGAGACCCGGCGTTTGCAGCGTGCGGACGTGGTCGTGGTTTCGTTCGGGAAGAGTGGTCGGACCTGGCTGCGGGTGATGATTTCCAGGTACTACCAGCTCGTGTTTGGAATTCCCGAGAGCGTGTTGCTCGGCTTCGACAACTACCATCGCCGAAACGCCAGGATCTCGAAGATCTTCTTTACCCATGACAATTACATCAAGGACTACACGGGCGAATTCGATTCGAAGGCTTCCTTCTACGGGAAGAAAGTCGTTTTGCTGGTTCGGAATCCGAAGGACATCGCGGTTTCGCAATATTTTCAATGGCAGCACCGGATGCGGCCGGCCAAGAAGGCGCTGAACCAATACCCGCCCCATGGCGCCACCGTTTCAGCCTACGATTTCGTGATGGACCCGAATTGCGGGCTGCCGGACATCGTCAGCTATCTCAATCTCTGGGCCAGCGAAGCCGAGCGCGTCGATAAGCTCCTGATCGTTCGTTATGAGGATATGCGCACCGATCCGAACGAGACGCTTCGGCGGGTAATGGAATTCATGGACGACGGCGCTTCAGACGGTGCAAGCCCTGACGTCTCCCAGGAGGCGATCGACGCCGCGGTCGAATATTCGAGCGTCGAGAATATGCGGAAGCTCGAGGAAAAGAGCGTTTTCTGGCTGGCTGGTAGCCGAATGAGACCGGGCAAGAAGGGCGATCCCAACACTTACAAAGTTCGTCGCGCCAAAGTGGGTGGCTACAAGGACTATTTCAACGAAGTCGAAGCCGCCGAGATCGATCGACTTGTTAGTCACGACCTTTCACCCGCCTATGGCTATGACGAGGGGTCCGACGAGCCGATCGCATCTGATCATCCGGCGACTTCGTAGCGAGCGGCCACTTGGCTGGATTGCGTATTGCTTGTCTGGCTTGGGGATCTCTTCTCTGGGACCCGCGAACCCTGCCTCTGGCAGGCTCCTTTCAATTGAATGGACCGCGCCTCCCGGTTGAATTCTCGAGGGTGGCCCTCGACGGTCGGGTAACACTCGTGATCGATCCGGAAGCCCGCGATACCCAAACCTACTGGGCCCCCCTCGCCGTGGACTCTTTCGAGGAAGCGATCGAGGGTCTTGGCCTCCGAGAGCGAATCGCGCCCGAGAGACGATCGGATTGGATCGGTCTTCAATCGAGCTCGAATTCGGTGATTGCTTCGGGGGCCGCCGAGCCTTTTGTGCGGGAACGAATCGTGGACTGGCTGGCCGGACAGCATCTCGATGCCGTTGTCTGGACCGCTCTTCCATTGCGCGCGCCCGATGGCGCAGAGACGAAACCGGGGGTCCAGGAATTGCTCGGGCATTTGAAATCGCTCTCAGGGGAGGCGCGGTCCCGCGCGGAGGAATATATTCGGCGTGCGCCGTACTCCTTGAAAACGCTCTACCGTGCACGCTTCGAGGAAGAACTCGGTTGGTTTCCCATTGCCGGAGGGGGTCGGGACTAAAATGACGAAGAGCACTTCCACGACAAAGAACCCGGCGTCGCCAGCAGACTCGACGGATTGGCATTTCGTGACCCCGCAGCTTCCCGTCGCCGATGTGCGTGAAGCCCAGGCCTACTATCGCGACATGCTGGGTTTCAAGATTGCCTGGATCTGGCGAGAGGAATACGGTGCCGTCTATAACGGAACGACGGAGATTTTTCTCGTTCGAGAAGAAGGCGAAATTTCCCCAGCGTGTTCCTTCGTGCGCGTCGAGAACGCGGACCTCGTTCTGGCGGCCTACCGTGAACGCGGCGTCAAGATCGTCGAAGAGATCGCCTCACATCCCTACGGAATGCGCGAGTTCGCCATCGAAGACAATAATGGTCACCGTTTTCGGATCGGACACAGCTCCGGGCCCGTTGTTTCCCCGGCCGCAGATGAATCCCCCTGACGCTCGAGCCTTTGCCTAGGCGGCCGTCGCCGAAGCGCGTACGGAGATGGCTGGTCCAGGCCGGGTATAGTCGTTCGGGAACCAAAGACCGGGAGGCGATTTCTTGAAGGGCGCGATTGCGACCGTTGAACTTTTTGCATCGGATGGCGAGGCGCCGCCGAGGCGTCTCAGTCTCGTTGTGGCTGCGCCGGAGCGCTGCTCGTCCGGGGAGGGCTGGGAATGCCGGGTGGCCCTGGCCGATTTGTATCCGGCGCAGATCGTCGTCGGGCTCGACAGCCTGGATGCCCTGGCCCGGGCGCTTGGCCAGGCGCGGGCGTGGTTGGCGGAGCTCGCTGGCCGGGGACAGACCTTGACTCGGGATCGGGCCGGCGAAACGCCCTTCGAGCTGCGGTGAGGACGGTGCCTGCAGGGTGGCTGCGTTCATCTTGCCGATTTGAAATCTGACGCTGAATCGGATGATCGGTGTTGAACTTTTCTCGACGGGCATTCCGGGGAATTGGGGTATCGTGAAGGTGGAGAATATGATGATCGATTCCTTGTTCACACTGTATTGCGAAGAGTGCGAAGTCGCCGGACGACCGAGCCGACTTTGGGTTCGCGCCGAGATCGAGCTCTCTTCCGCGCGCGGGCCGGAAACGCAGCATTACCTCGAGTGCATGAATTGTGGCTTCCACTTCAAGAGCTGCATGGAAGATCATATGGAAGCGGTCGACGAAGAGGAGTGGCGACGTTTCGTCGAGGACGCCACTGAAGCCTCCGGCCTGCGATCACCGGTCAGCTAGCCCGCCTGGCGAATGGCGCCGCGCAACGATTCCACGAGCTGCGAATCTCGGTCGATGAAGTCTGAGACGTCCGACTCTTCGAAGGATCCTGTGTTGGCCTCCGCAATGGGCAGCGCCCGGAGCGCGATCGAGAATCTGCTCTATCTCTATTCCGAACGAATCGATGCCGGAGATTTCGCCGGGGTCGGCGAGTTGTTTGCGCGGGCGACGCTTCTGGATCCGAACGGGGAGCGGATGGCGACGGGGAGCGAAGAGATCCAGGCGGTCTTCGAGCGTTCAACGAAACGCTATGCCGATGGCACGCCGGGAACCCAACACGCGACGACCAATACGATCCTGACGCTGGCGGACTCCGGACGAAGCGCGATGGCCAGATCTCGTTTCAGTGTCATGCAGGCGCTTGCTGACTTTCCGCTTCAATGCATCATCGCGGGAAGCTATCAAGATGCGTTCGAGTTCGAGGACGGCGAGGGTTGGTATTTCACGCAGCGAATGATGAAGCCGCGACTCATCGGTGACCTCTCGCGCCATTTGAACTTCGACCTTTCCCACGCATAGCGAGGGCCTCACATGCTGGGAAACTATTGGCCTCGCCGTGTGCCAGCGGCCCAACCGCTTGCGGCGGCACTACTCGATCACCATCGGACGGGCCGTCCGAGGCATGTTCGTGCACGTCGGGCAGACGGTGTTTCCTTCACGATCGAAACGACGGAGTATTTCACGCTCGAGGGCCAGTTGGCGGAGCTCGATGCGCTCGCCCTCGATCGTTGCCGAGGACGGGTACTCGATGTCGGCGCGGGCGCGGGGCGACATGCGTTGGCGCTTCAAGCCCGTGGCCATGAGGTCGTTGCCATCGACGTGAGCCCCATCTGTACGTCGCTCTGTGCGGAGCGCGGCGTCCGGGATGCTCGCGTCTTCGACATCATGGGGCTCCAGACTGGGAATTCGCTCGGGCGGTTCGACTCGATTTTTTTCGGCATGCAGACGATCGGTGTGGCCGGTGGTTTGAAGCCCCTTGAAGAGCTGTTGCGTCGGTTGAAGAATTGTCTGGTGCCGGGGGGAGAGCTGATCGTCGATTCGAGCGAGCTACGCGAGCCCTGGGAAGGAGATCGGGGAGACCGGAGCCCCACTCGGGGTGAGATCGTTCTGTCCACCCGCTACCGGGGTCTGCGCGGCCAGCCATTTCCCTGGCTCTATCTGGCGGAGGAGGACCTGGCTCGTAGCGTTCGAAATGCCGGGTATGAAATGGAAGTGTTGGCCCGGGTCGAGGGCGGAGAGTATCTCGCCTGTTTGCGGCCGAGCGCGGAGCAGGATCCGAGTGTCGCCGATGAGACGGCTCCTCGGGACGGCATCGCCTGATTCGTGGCCGACGAACGCACAAGCCTTGAACACTTTCGCCGTTGGCGACAGGCTGCGGTCTGGGCGCCCGTCGCCTGGTTTCCGATTGCCATTACGGGTTTCGCCCTGGGACAAAGTGGACTCGCGATGGCTTTGATTCTCGCCGGCCTTGTCTTTACGGGTGTGTGTTGCGCCGTCGTCTGGCTCGGACGATGTCCTCGTTGCGGCGCGCGTTTTGGCGATTCGTCCAAAGCCTTTCGACGTATCTGGGATGACGCAACCTGTGAAGCGTGCGAGTTGTCGCTCTTCACGCTTCGCCGCCGACATTGAGCGGTTCGCTCGCAGTCACGTCCCCTTCGGTCGCGGCGCTTATTGGTGTCAGGACTTCTCGGTGAGCGCAGCCTTGACTACGGCCGCACTCGGCAAGGCCTTCATCCAGAATTCGTGGGTCCCCGTGTCGAGCAATTCCCGGGCGGCTTCAACGATCGCGGCTTGTGCTGCCATGCTGATCGCGCCGCCCGTCGAAACGCGAATGACCCCGACTTCGAAGAGTTGTGGAATCGTCGGGCCACCGGGCATGACGAGTACGTTGACGGGCCGGTCGACGGAGGCGACCAGAGTCTTGATGTCGCCCTGATCCGTGAGTCCCGGCGCATAGAGCACATCCGCACCAGCTTCTTGATAGGCCTGAAGCCGTTCGATCGTGTCTGCGAGATCGGGATTGCCTCGAAGGTAGTTCTCCGCGCGCGCCGTCAGAACGAGCGGAGCATTGTTTTTCCGGTTGGTCTCGACGGCTGCGCGAATCCGATCAGCGGCCAGGGCCGGCTCGTAGATCGCACCGCCCCCGAAGTCTTCGATCGAGCACCCGGCGATCCCCGCGTCGAGTGCTTGCGAGATTGTTTCGGCCGCAGCGCCCGGGTCCCCACCGAAGCCGTTCTCGAGATCAGCATTCACGGGAAGCGATGTTGCACCGTCGATCAGAGCGGCATGTGCAATCGCTTCTTCTCGGGTGACGTCGCCGTCCATTCGGCCGAGTGCATTCGCGAATCCCATACTCGTCGTGGCCAGAGCCGAAAAGCCCAGCGACGCGAGGATCTTGGCCGAACCCGTATCCCACGGATTGGGCATGATGAAGGGCTGCTTGTGGAGGTCGCGAAAGGCCTGCCGTTGATCCATGAGGTGTTCTCCAGTCCGTGTGGGTGTTTGCTGGCGTGCGCTGTGTAGCGACTCGAGCGAAAGCATCGCGGATCGCAGCGACTTTGTCTGGTCGGATTCGGACATCGTCGTCTGCCGCCGATGCGAGCGATCACCGGCCGAGCTGCACAGGAGAGGCGATCTCTTCGTCGCGACGCGGCGCGTGCTGGTGTGACTCGAAGAGCGCGTGAGTCTCGACGAGTCTTCTCCATGCGCCCGGCCAAGAGCCATGGTCCATGCCGTCGACGATCGTCAGCCGGGACGGTGCATCTGCGCCGAGGGCCTGGTGGAAGGCCTCGATTGCTGCGATCGGGACGCGTGTATCATCGCCACCGACAAAATGGTGTTGGCGAAGGCTTCGTAGCGCTTCGACCCGATCCATCGGCGAGATGGACGAGGCCAGCGGTGAGATGTGGGCGCTTCGTGTCCAGCCATCGAGATCGAGCGGTGCGGCAACCGTGATCAGTTCGCGTATATCATCTCTTCTTGCCGCCAGAAGCGTCGCCACGACGCCTCCACCGGAATATCCAATCAAGGTAAAAGGTCGCCGCCTGCCTAGTTGCTCGATCAGTCGGTCGATTCGACGATCCATGGCGTCGATCACCGCCTCGCCATAGCGTGCGGCGGTCCA
>CAZMFM010000069.1:0-27765 GCA_964565565.1 uncultured Spirochaetaceae bacterium
CCCGGCTTCTGAGGCGCCCCGGGCCAAGATTGACCGCACGCGTGATCAATCCCGGATCCAGCCCCGATGCATTGGAATTGGCTCCGCAAAGGCATGCATGGTTGGCGATGCCGACATCGCGCTGCAAGACGCCGGGGCCGGTGACCCATCTCCTGGCCGCAGTCTTCCGTTTCCACTGGCTTGGCCGAAATCGCTCTGCACCTTGGCGTGCCCGGACCTGGCCGGCCGGCGAGACGAGTTCGGAACACAGGATTTGGATGAATTCGTCCGCCGTGCGACTTGCCGGAATCAACCGTGCAACTCGGCCGCGGATCGGCCCTGACGGCCACTCGGACTTCGTCAAAGTGATTGAAAACTGACTGACTGGTAGGTAGTCTGGGAAAAATGAATCCCCCGTTTACATCGACGCCTCAGGGCGAAGAGCGCCGCCACGAGATCCTCCGCCAGGCGATCGACGTCTTTGGTGAAGCGGGCTACGGGGGCGCTCGAATCGATGAGGTGGCCCGGCGCGTCGGCATTCGCCGCCCGTCGATTCTCTATCACTTCCCCGACAAGCAATCGCTCTACGAAGCCGCTGTCGCCAACACAGTCAGCGACATCGTCGACCGGGTGCTGGCGACCGAGCAAACGAGCCCGGACCGGCTCGAGGCGATTGCCGACGTCTGGATCGATTTCGTGATCGCACGACCGAATGCGGCCCGCGTCCTCCTGCGACAGATGATCGACGCGAACCCGATTCCGATCCGAAACATCCAAACCGCGGTGCAGAAGCTCTTGTCGTCGATCCAAGCCGCGATCGATGAACGTCTGGGTCTAGACAATGGTCAGTCGGCGGACGCGACGGAGTTCGCCCTGGTCCTGTCGAGTGCTTCCTTGGTCTGGGTCGCGAGCCATCATGCCGTCGAAGGCGTTCTGGGACTCGACACCATGTCGCCGCAGTCGATTCAGCGGCATCGCCGAATGCTCCACGCGCTCACGAAACAACTTCTGGCGGCCTCCGCCGAGGCCGGAGAGTTCGAAGGGGCCGCACCGAAGCACGCCTCGAAAACCGCCAGGGCCAACACGGTCGCTACGACCGCTACGACCAGCACGAAGACCCGAAAACCGGACAAGACTCGCAGCGCGAGGAAGGCAGAATCGAAAAGATGACCGTTAGAGCCAATGCCTCATGGCGGCGACCAGCGCGAAGCTTCGCAGGCACAGTCCTCCTCGTTGGCTACATCGCCACCACCGCATTCGTGTTCGCCTTCCCGGTCACAGCGGCTTGCTCGAACGCTTCGATTGCGATCGATCTCTCGGGATATGAAGGCCATTGGCAGCGAATCGAGGACAACAACGACACTCAGGCGCGTTTGTCCGCGATCGGCCGCGCGCTGGAGGGCCTCTCCTGGATCATGCGCCAATTCGCGAGCCCGATCTTGAAGAAGAGTACGGCGCCCCCGACCGAGATGGATTTCGCCTGGGACGGCCAACGCCTGTATCAGGGCGTCGAAGGCAAGAACGGACAGTTCTCACGGGCCATCGACCTCGACGGCGACCTCGTCGTCGCCCAGGACAGTCGCGGGGTCGATTTCTCATCCGCCTGGACCTGGACGGGTTCGGGGCTCAATTTGCGCTGGGAACAACACCAGGCCATCGGACACAACGTCTATCGAATTGACTCTCGGGACGACACGCTGATCATCGAACACACCATCATCGTCACAGCGATTTCGAATGTAAAACCAATCGTCTTCCGCTCTCGCTTCAGCCGAATTGGCCAGGAAAGCCTGCCCGCAACCGCCGACCTGCGACTCGACCCGTCGAGCGAATCCGCCGCCGATCGACCCTGAACTCGCGCCCAGACCCCTTCAAAATTCCCATCCGCCCCCCTCCCCTGGCCCTTCACTTTTGGGTCTTTTTTGGCCCATCGGAAACATTGCAGCCCTGACGGTCATCCCACCACTGGCTGAGACCGTCATGAACGGCTAAAAGCACGGTCGCTCCATGTGCAAGAAGGCGGGTTTTCCCGATCCCTCGCGCCACGGAGTCAGCTATTCGGCGCCCCCACGCCCGACTGGTTATGCACAAACGCCAACCGCTCCGCTCGAGCGGGCTGTATAGGCTGAAAAGGCCGTGGAGAGAGACGAATGAGTCCGAGCAAGAAGAAGGCTGCCAAGAAAGCCACCGCGAAGAAGGCTGCAGCAAAGGCAAAGAAGGCGCCGGCCAAAAAGAAAGCAAAGGCCGCTGCGAGCAAAGCCAAAGCTTCGAAGAAGGCCGCCAAGACGCCGGCCAAGAAAACGCCGGCCAAGAAAGCCGAGAAGACCGCCAATAAGGCTTCGGCGAAGCCTGCTGCCAAGAAGAAGGCGGCCCCGAGCAAGGCGACGACGAAGCCCGCGGCCAAGCAGACCGCCAAAAAGGCAGCGGAGAAACCCGCGGCCAAGAAGCCGGCCACCAAGCCGGATAAAAAAGCCGCCGCGGGCAAGGCCGCCGCCGCCGAGGCGCCGACCAAAACCGCGAAGGGCAAGGGCAAGGCCAAAGGCAAGGGCAAGGCCAAAGACAAGGGCAAGCGCGCCAAGCCCAGGAAGCCCGTCACGCCGACGGGGCCTCGCCATCCAAAGCTGGGATTTCGATGGATCTGTTTTTCCTGTGCGGCGAAGTTCTACGACCTCGGCAAGGACGAACCGATCTGCCCGAAATGCCAAGCCGATCAAAACAATCGCCCTGCGGCCGAAGCGAAGTCGACCCCTGAAGCACCGAAACCAAAGGTCGTTCGACCGATGGCACAATTGCTCGACGACGAAGAACCGGCCGCTCGCCGCGACGCAGACGAGGCCGCGACGAAGACCCGGGCCGGAGAAAAAATGTTCGACGAAGCGGAGGGAGACGACGCTGGTCTCGACATCGACGATGCCGACCAGGCCGATGCGGCGCAAGAACCGCCGGAGATCGACGCACTCTGAACGCGCTTTTGGGGGCCTGGCGGAATTCTTCAGTGCGCGAAGACCGTGTCGTCGTCTCGGCTGCTAGATCGTCGTGAGCCGCTTGATATGTCGATCGATGCCTTGGCCGAAGCGTGAACGCAGCTCGAGTTCCCGATCGAGTTCTACGATCTGTTCCTCGCGCTCGACGACGTTGGCCGCCGCCAGTCGGATTGCGCCGCTGGCCCGAGCCGTCTGCTTGAACTGCTCGACATTTCCAGCGATCGAGCCCATATCAGCGACCGGACGCGCACGGTTGCGTTTGGCTGCGTCGAAGTTCGCTCGAACCCCGCGGAGTTCCCCGGCATAGGCGTCGCGCAACGATTCGAGATCTTCGATGGAATATGCCTGGTAGGGCCGAAGGCCTTCGGTCGCCTTTTCGAACTGCAGATTCCGATGGTAGTTCCAACCCCCAGCAACCCCAAGAATGAGCAGCAAGAGAACCAGAGAGCCAGTCGCCCGACCTGCCTGATTGCGGTTCTGCATAAGGAATCTCCCTGTTCGAAACATCGAGAATGCGAAACGTGCGGCTTGCGGTCGACCCGGGACCGCTCCAGTCCCTCATCGGCCATCGGACGCACCTGCTCAACGCCCTGCGCTGGCTTTTCGTTGTCTCGTCGGACCGAATCAAGAGATCACGCCCGACACCGGCAGGCGGCACGCCATTCGCTGGAAGGGAGGCGGCAAGCGGAAGAGACCGCCCTGCGCCCCGGCCATTTGCATTGGCATGTCATTGGCATTGGCCATGCGCGCGGTCCAAGGACTCGCTGGACGCGGGATGCAACACCGATCGACACCCCCAATCAATTCAATAGAGGAGTCGGTAGGCCTGCAGGCTGCGCATGACGCGCTTGACGTAACTGCGCGTCTGGGAATAGGGAATGGATTCGACCCATTCGTCATCGGGCCTTGGGTCACCGTCAACCCAGCGCGCCACGACATGAGGCCCAGCGTTGTAGCTCGCGATCGACGCCGAGATACGAGTTGGAAACTGGCGCGACAACTCGCCGAGGTAAAAGGATCCCAATTCGATATTCATGGCCGGGTCGAAGAGATCATCGGCCGCAAAGTTCGCGCGTCCCACCCGGCCCGCCAATTGTGCACCGGTTTCTCGCATGATCTGCAAGAGCCCCCGTGCGCCGACCGGCGAGACAATCTTCGGCCGATAGCCACTCTCTTCTCGCATGATCGAATAAACGAGTTCAGGATCGACGGAGTCGTCACTTCCGGTGGCCGCATCGACATGCCCGGAAAAGGCCGACGGCCAGGCGTACCACCAGAGTTCTTCGAGTCCGGCGACGGGTCCCCGCGCTAACGAAGTCGTATACGCGTCGACGATCACGCGTTGGGCGCGATTGAAATCCCCGGCCGAAGTCAAGAGTCGCGCAAGGGCAACCCGGTCATCGAGCCCCGTCGCATTCCGGACCAACTGAGCGCTCTCTTCGGCGCCCGAATCAATCAGGCCTGCAGCCATCAGGATTCGAACCCGGGCCAGATCGCTCGGCCGCAAGCCAGATCGTCCCATGGCGATCTCATGCATCGGTCGCTTGGTCTCGGAAGACGCACCGCGGTCTCGTGCCCGCCAGCCGTAATACGAAAGCGGAAAATCCTCAGCCAGATGGGCAAAAATTTCCGTCGCCGCCGTCGACTTTCCAGCAGATTCGAGTGCCCGCGCCTGCCAATAGAGCGGCCGAAGTCGATCAATTTCATTCGCTGTCGCCGCCGCGAGCGCCTCGAATTGCTCAGCGGCCGAAGCAAATTGGTCCGCGCGATAGTCGCTCCACCCGAGATACCAGAGTGCGGCGCGGGAAAGCCCATCCTGGCGAGGATCGTCGGCCAGGATCCTGAAATGCACCCGTGCCTCGTCGTTTCGGTCTCTTCCGTCGAGCAGCAAGGCCGCCAGGTAGTGGGCGCGTGCGCGATGGGGCCCCGAGCGGCGAGCGATCTTCTCGAAGGCCTTGATGGCCTCCGGCACGCGGTCGGCCCGGGCCATCGATCGCGCCAGCCAGATCGGCGTATCCCCCACCTGATCCAGATTCCCAAAGGCCTCGGTCGCCTCCGGGTAGCGTCGCAAGCGGAAGAACGTCTGGGCGCGTTGTTTCTGGGTACGCCGGGTCTCGCTCTTCGAGAGCCCCATGACCAGCGCGTGGTCGTACGCGGCGAGCGCTTCTTCGTTCATCCGCAACCGAAACAATCGGTCGCCCCGCCTGCGCCAATCACTGGCCCGTCGCAGCGTCTCGCCAAGATGCGCCTCGATCAGGTCGAGTCGATGACTGGCCTGCTTGGCTTCGTGGCTCGCCGGATGCGCATACCAGACCAGCCGCCAGGTGATCCCGGCCGCGCGATCTTCCCCGGAGCGCTCTTCACTTCGGGCAACGCGCCGCAGTAGCGTTGCTCGCTGGTCATCATCGGTCGTTGCCGCCAACGCGGCCGCCCAGGCTTCACGCGCGCCGGTCTCGTCCCGTTCAGCGATCAATGCCTCGCCGATCAATTCAAAGAGTTTGGCGCGCAGGGGACTGTTCGGATAATCGGCGACCGCCTGCGAGGCGATCTGACGCGCCTCGACTGCGCGGCCCTTCGACAATTGCAGCCGAGCTCGGCGAAATCCGGCGTGGTCTCCAACGATCGGATGTCGCTTGGCGAGTTGTGCGTAGAGCCAATCGGCATGCGCATCATCGTTTTGTTCGATGCCCTCGGCGGCGGCGCGCAAGAGTGCCGCCGGGTCGCCGAAGATCGCTTCGCTCCGAGCACGCAAAATCCTGTCCGCGGGTGGCGTCGGCATCGCGTCCCGGATCGGCGCGGACGCTGATGAATCGGACTCTTGGGCGGATGGCGCCCGAGGCGCATCCGTCGCATCGAGGCGATCGGTCGGTCGATCGGTCGACGCCTGCGACTCGACAACAATCCCGAGCCCGAGCAAGCAAGCCAAAGCCAGCCCGAGGCAAATCCGTTGTCTTTCAATCCGTTTTCTCAAGAACCTGCTCCGAATCCGATGCTTCGCCCGTTGGTCCATCCACAACCAACCCGTTCCTTGCTGACCCCGCCTCGATCGATCGGCCGCTATCTATGTAGTGCCATCCATTGAGTCGAAGGGAACGCGAAGTTAATGTGTGCCCGCTTTGAGACTCTGCACGACTCTTCCAGAAATGACCCGCTCCCACCCTGATCGAACGCGACGGCGCTTGGGTTTAGGGGTTGTGCTTGCACTTTTCCTTCTAGGCCTCGCCACGCCGCTGTTTCTCCTGTCTTGCTCGGCGGACGACTTCCCCGAAGGAAGCGCAGATCTTCGTGCAGAACAGACCACGAGCGAGAGCGTAGGGCAGCACGCCGAGCCAATCGAACCGACTCCGGCCCGAGCTCGAGGCCTCTGGGTGCTCGCCGAGGGGAGCTACCGCGTCCTCGACGACCCTTCACGCGTCGAAAGCCTGCTCGACCGGGCGGAGACCCTCGAAGCGACAGATCTCTTCGTACAGGTCTACCGAGGCGGGCGGGCCTTCTATGAGAGCGCCGACTTCGTCGAGCGGAGGGAGCGCCCCGACACGTCGCCGGGCGACGACGTTTTGCGCAGCCTGCTGCGCCAGGCCCACGAGCGGGGCCTGCGCGTTCACGCCTGGGTCAACGTCCTCTCCCTCTCGACCCGGCGCGACGCCCAGCTGATTCGAGACCTCGGCCCGGGGGCGATCATGACGGATAAGCTGGGCCGCTCGGTGCTCGACTATCCGGATCTTGACCTGCCGGAACCCGATCGTCGCTTTTATCGGATGGGCACCCGAGGCGTCTACCTCGATCCCGGAGTCCCCGCGGTTCGCGAGCGACTCGTGGCCACCTTCCGCGATCTGCTGCTTCGCTACCCGGAACTCGACGGCCTCCACCTCGATTACATCCGACATCCTGGCGTCCTCCCCTTCAGTCCGGGATCGCGATTCGGCGTCGGTCTCGACTTCGGCTACGGCGCTGAAAGTCGCGCACGTTACCGGGCGGAGACCGGCCTCCCGGATCCAATTGAGGGCGCCGAGCCCGGAATGGTTCGCGCCGCCTCGCAATGGGACGCCTGGCGAAGGCAGCAGGTGACCCGTCTCGTCGAAGCGATCGCGGAACAGGCGCGTGCAGCCCGGCCCGGCGTCGTCGTCTCGGCCGCCGTCATCCCGTACACGGATCGCGCCTACCTCTCGCTCGCCCAGGATTGGCGGGGCTGGCTGGAAACGGGCGCCATCGATCTCGCGATGCCCATGGTCTACACCCTCGACGATCGGCTGCTGCGCTACCAGCTCGAGACCTTCGCCGGTTGGCCCCAGCGCGACCGGATCTGGCCCGGCCTGGGCAGCTGGCTCTTCGCCGCAAACCCGGCCCGGGCGGTCGCACAGCTCGAGGTCTTGCAACGCAATGCCTTTGCAGGCGAGATGTTCTTCTCGGACGACGCAATCGCCGAGTCACCCGAACTGCTCGAAGCGCTCTCCGCGATCGCCGTCGACCGATGAGCGACGGTCAATCGGCAATCCCGTCTGCGCATGCATGGTCCGGTGATCGTTGCCTTGTGAGTACTGTCTCGTGAGTACTATCTCGTGAGTATTATCTCGTGAGTACTGTCTCGTGAGTTCCGCCGAAGACGAAAACCCGCTGGCGATGCTCGATGACTATGATTTCGATCTGCCGGAAACCCATATCGCGCAATCGCCGACGGCCGAACGCGACGCTTCCCGACTCCTCGTACTCGATCGCCGAACCGGCGACGTGCTCGCGGCCAGTGCGGGCCATCGCACGCGCGACCTCCCCCGATGGCTGAGACCCGGCGACCTGCTCGTGATCAACTCGACCCGGGTACGATCAGCCCGACTCGTCGGCCAGAAGGCCAGCGGTGGAACCGCGGAGGCCCTGTTGCTCGGGCCGGTCGCGGACCCGGAAACGCCCGAAAGCGATCCCGCCTCACGCGGCTCCGACTATCGTGCGCTGATCAAATGCACGGGGCGCCTCCGCGAAGGACTCTCCTTTCGCTTCGGACCGGCCCTCGAACTCTCGGCCACCCTCCTGGCGATCCACGAACGCGGTGAGGTGACGCTGCGCTTCGCTCCAGGCGACGATCCCTACGCCTACGGTGAGGCGCCACTGCCCCCCTATATCCGACGAAAGGAGCAGGGCTCCGCGGACTCGGATCTCGAGCGCTACCAGACCATCTACGCGCGGGAACCCGGAGCCGTCGCCGCCCCCACCGCCGGGCTGCATTTCAACGAGCAACTCTTCAGTCGCCTGCGCGAAAAAGGTGTGGCGATCGCCGAGGTCGTCCTGCACGTCGGCGCCGGGACCTTTCGCCCCCTCGACGCGAAGTCCATTTCGTCCGGCCTGCTTCACTCGGAAGACTTCATCCTGCCAAGCGAAACCGTCGACGCGATCGAAAGGACACAACGCTCGGGCGGTCGGGTCGTCGCGGTCGGAACCACAACGGCCCGGGTACTCGAGAGTCAAGCCGACACCAACGGCCGACTCACAGCCGGCTCGGGCACCACGAAGCTCTTTATTCGCCCCGGTGGTCCGCCCTTTCGAGTGATCGATGGGCTACTCACGAACTTCCACCTGCCACGGTCCTCGCTGCTGTTGCTGGTGGGCGAGTTCGTGGGACGACGTGCGCTGCTCGAGGCCTATGCGTATGCCATCGAGCACGATTTTCGATTCTATTCCTATGGCGACGCAATGCTGATCCTGACACACGATGGAGACGGGCAAGACCATGTCGACTGACGACTCAAAGGGCCCGCACGTCGACGCAAGCGGCCTCGGCGGCTCCGCGGAGACCGGCACGCACAACGCGACGGCGGAAGCCGGCCTGGTACGGGCTGCGGAAGGCTTCGCAATCAAGGTCCTCGCGCAGGATGGGCTCGCCCGCCGCGCGCGCATCTCGACACCGCATGGTGAGATCGAGACGCCGACTTTCATGCCGGTGGCGACCTTCGGTGCGGTACGCGGCATCAGCAACGAAGAACTGGCCGGAGCCGGCGCACAGATCCTGCTCTCGAACACCTACCACCTGCACGAACGGCCGGGCGAAGAGACCATCGAAGCGCTCGGCGGACTGCACGGGTTTACCGGCTGGTCCGGCCCGTGGCTCACCGATAGCGGTGGCTTTCAGGTCACCTCCCTCTCGGACCGGGCCAAGATCGAAGAGGAAGGTGTCACGTTTACATCGCCGGTCGATGGCCGACGCCGTTCGCTCACGCCCGAGGGCGCGATTCACATTCAGGAAGCCCTGGGATCCGATATCGCGATGGTGCTCGACGAATGCATCCCGATCGCAGAGGGAGCCAGCGATGGTGACGACACGGCCGGGGGCCGCACGGAGACGCGCGAACTCGAGCGCGCGATGCAAAGGACGCTTCGCTGGGCCGAGCGATCTCGCAAGGCGCGTCGGCGCAAAGACCAGGCGGTCTTCGCCATCGTCCAGGGCGGTGCCTCTGAAGACCTGCGACGACAAAGCGCCGAGGCGACCTGCCAGCTCGACTTCGACGGCTATGCCCACGGAGGGCTCGGGCTCGGGGAATCCCGGGATGAGCGCCGCGCGGCGGTGACCGTGGCCAACCAGGTCTTGCCCGCCGATCGCCCCCGATACCTGATGGGCTTGGGGCGCCCCATCGATCTGCTCGATGGCATCGCCGCAGGCGTCGACCTCTTCGACTGCGTGGTGCCCACCCGTAACGGCCGGCACGGCCTGCTCTTCACCTCTCAGGGCGTCCTGCGCGTCCGTAACGCGATCTATCAGCGCGACGACAACCCAATCGACCCGGAATGCGCCTGCCCGGCCTGTCGCAACCACAGCCGCGGCTACCTGCGACACCTGATCCACAGTGGAGAGAGCCTTGGATCCCGGCTGACTGCACTCCACAACCTCACGTATTACTTGAACCTTCTCACACGCGCGCAACGGGCGATCGAGGCCGGCACTTTTGAGGCCCTGCACGCGGAGATCGAAGAGATCGCGGAACGCCGGGCCTAGACCCCGCCCCAGGACGCTCGGGCGCTGCAAGGGATTCCTGCGGCCGGTTCCTGGCCGCCTGTTGCCCCGTCCGAGGACGCAGAAGACTCAAGCAAGTTGCACATTGCTCCGATGCAACGCCCGATGGCCGAAGCCAAGAATCGCCCACAGACGTCCGGTAGAACGCAGGAGGCCAAGCTGGCTGACGGCTCGGACCTCCGTCTGGCGCTGTGCGCGATGCTCACGGCGATGCTCGCGGCGCTGTCTCTCACTCGCTTTGGAATGCTTGGCGCCCTATCCATCGCCCTGATCGGCTCGGCGGGTCTATTCTGGGCCGCGCGACGCCGGAGACTCCGGGAACGCGACGCCCTGCACGCCGTGCTCGACGCTGTCGCAAATCTCGAACCCGGTTCGATCGATGAATCCGTCGCCGGAAATATTTCGGAGTTCATCGCGGGCTGGAATCAACTCTGGCCCGAGCGCTGCGATTCGATTCGACAATTGAAGATCGTCGCGAGCGGAATCCAGGACCTGCCCACACGCCTCGCGTCGACCTTTGATTCGATCGAGGAGTCGACGAGCAATCAAGAGGAGGCCGTCGAAGAGACCGCCTCGCTGGTCGCGAACATGCGACAGTCGATGCGCACCATCGGCGAGCGGATCGAGGCACTCCTGCGCTCCTCGGACGAGTCAACGTCGGCCGCGATCCTGATCAATCGATCGATCGACGAAGTCGCAAGCAATACGGCCACGCTCCACGAGGTGGTCGAAGCCTCGACTTCTTCCGTGCATGAAATGGGCGCCTCGATTCGCCAGGTGGCGGACGGAGCAGAACATGTCCAGGCCATGGCCGAGTCGACCGCTTCCTCGGTCATTGAGATGGATCGAAGCATGCAGGAGGTTTCGAGCAACGCACTCGAGGCGTCTTCCCTGACCGAGCGAGCCCATGCCGGAGCGACCGCCGGCGCCGAAGCCGTTCGAGCAACGATCTCCGACATCGAGAAGATCTCCTCACTGACCAACAATGCCAAGGATCAATTGGGCGGCTTGCTTTCGCGCGTTTCAAAGATTGGCAACATTCTCGCAGCGATCGACGAGATCAATGACGAAACCAAGCTCCTGTCTCTGAATGCCGCGATCATCGCCGCCAAGGCCGGTCAACGTGGCAAGGCTTTCCTGGTCGTCGCCCATCACGTGAAGACCTTGTCCCAGCGAACGGCGGCCTCGACCCGGGACATCGAGGAATTGATCGCCGATATCGAAAGCGAAGCTTCGGGTACGGTGCAGGCCATGGAGACCGGGATCGAGGCCGTGTCACAGGGCATGGAGCGATCGCGGGATGCAGGTGCCGCACTCGCGACCATCCAGGAAGCCTGTCGGGATGCCAGCGAACGCGTCGGCGAAATCGCACGGGCGACCGCCGAGCAGTCGCGCAGCTCGAAGGGCGTCGCCGAGGCCACGCAAGCAACCTCGACCCAGATTCAACAGATCGCCCAAGCGATCACGGAGCAACGACGCGCAAGCGAGTCCATGCTCGAAAATGCTGAGCGCGCCCTCGATTCCTGCCGTCACGTGCATCGCTCGACCGACGAACAGCGACAGACGAGTCAACACATCACCGACGCGGTGGATCAGATCGCCGAGATGATCCGGGCCATTGGCGAGCAGACGACGGTCCACGCCCGGGCCAGTGAGTCGGTCAGCGAATCCGTCATGCATCTGCTCGAAAACGCCCGTCAGTCCGGCGCTGAGATCGACCCGATCCGGGAATGGGTGGCTCAGTTCGCCCGAACGGCGGAGGGCGCAGAAGAGAGCATTGGCGCCCCGACCGCGGCCACAGCGAGCCCCGCCCGTGCCGGCAAATCGTCGCCTAACATGGCGGGAACGATCGATAGCCGCTCCCGCTGATGGGGCCACAAGCGACCGGCTACGCGTTCACGGAGCGGCGCAAAGCAAAGTGACTCACCCGCGGCCGTCGCAATCGTCCCGAGCACGATCCGGTCGGGTTCGAGAAGCATGATCACCGGAACGAGGCCGCGGGCCAGATAGTCGAGCCAGCGATCAAATTCCCCACACGCGAACGCATCGCCCTCTTTCGCAGCGGCGACGAGATGCTCGGGCCGTATCGCTTCGCGGTCGCCGCTTGCGCGCTCGAAGACCGAACTCGATTCCGGCGTGCACGCTTGCAATCGCGTTCGCCAGGCATTCCCTCCGACATAGGCTTCCAGGCACCCCGTCAAACCGCATCGACAGGACTCCCCGGGCGATTCGATCGGCATGTGTCCAACCTCGCCCGCCGCCCCGAACGCGCCGCGCAGCAACTCGCCGTCCGAGATGATGCCCGCACCGATCCCAGTCGACATCGTGAGATAGACCATGTTCTGGGCGCCGCGCCCCGCCCCGAACTCGTGCTCGGCCAGGGCCGCAGCGTTGGCGTCATTCTCGACGCGGACCTCCACTTCGAAGGCGGCTTGCAAGGCCGCCCCGACCGGGGCGTTGTGCCAATTCTTCAGATTGGGGGGATTCAACAAGACGCCGCGTTTTGTATCCGCGGGACCTGGCACGGAAACCCCGACGCGCGCGAGGGTCTCTCCGGTTTCCGTCTCCCACTTCGCCAAGAGTGCTCGGCCGTCCTCGACGAGACAGGCTAGATCCGCTCGCCAATTTCCCGAATCTTCCATCGGCTTTCGAATCTGCTCCAGCGGCCGCCCGGTGTGATCTCCGACCACCACCACGCGCTTCGTTCCGCCGATATCGATCCCGAGAAACAACATCCTGACCTTCCGCTCCGCGCCTGCGCCCTTCGGGGCAGAACCCTATCACAAAGAAATTGAAGTACGGAGCCAATCGGACCGATGAGATTGTAAGCGCAGTCGGGCACCTGCAACGAAACCTGCCGGTCAAAGACTGCATCACGGGAGTTCACCATGTCGACCGTTTCAATGTCTTCCTCCGTTCGAGCGATCCTGACGATCCTCATGGTCGCCGTCGGGGCGAATGCTCTGGCTTGTGCAGATGGCGAGTTCCGCTTCGGTGATCCCTTCGATCGCGAGCTCACCTTGTCCGATGCACAACATCGCTACACGGTTCTGATTCGTTGGACCGAGTTTCAGAAGGCTCGCAAATTCGTCGCAGAACCCGATCGCGATGACTTCATGGATCAAATGAAGAAGCTCTCGGATGCTCGCATCACCTCCTACGAGTCCTCTCCAGTCGAGCTCGACAAAGGCAAGAAGACCTCCACTGTCGAAGTGGTCTACACGCTCTACACCCCATCCGTTCCCTACGAAATCGAAATCACCGAGCAACAAGAATGGTCCCGCAGCGGCGTCGGCAACTCATGGAGTGTCATCTCCACCTTCGAAGGCCTTCAACAGCTCGCGTCCAACTAACATTTTTGCAATCGATTGCTCGGGGCGACTTCAAAAAACCCACCACGAGTCTCCCCAGCGCCAGAGATCGAGAAACATCGCCATGACTACACCCACCCGCATTCTTCTCGTCGATGACGTGCCCATGTTTCGAGATCTGGGTTCGATCTTCTTGTCGCGAAGTGGTCCGGTGGATCTAGCGGATACGGCGTCCGCAGCCTTCCAATGTGCCGATGAGCGAAGTCCGGGAATCGTCATCGCAGACATGCATCTGCCGGACATGGACGGTCCCGAAATCTGTCGACGATTCAAGACGCATCCAACCTGGGGCAACCCGCGTGTCGTCTTGTTGGCTCGGCCCGATTCGCCGGCCGATCACGCAGCCGCTGTCCGTGCGGGCGCGGACGAAGTCCTGTTCAAGCCCCTCGAGCGCGACGGATTGATCTCGAGCGTTCGCCGCCTGACCGACTTCGCCAAGCCGAGAGGGCTTCCACGGGCCCGAATCGAAGAACCCATCCAGATCACCGCACGCGGCCAACGAATCGAAGGGATCATCCGCAACGTCAGCCGCGGCGGCCTCTTCATCGATGCCCCCGTCCACTTCGATCGTGCAGAAGAAGTGGCTTTGAGTTTTGAGCTCGGTGAACGCGAGCGTCGTTTTTCTCCGACCGCCCAGGTCGTCTGGTCCGGACCATCGAATAACGGGCACGACCGGGTCGGGCTGCGTTTTCTAGAGATCGACGCGATCACGGTCAACCAACTCGACCATTACGTCAGCGATCATTTCCCCACCAGCTGGAGCGTACCGACATGAAAAACCAGATAGACCATCCGATCTGCAACCGTTTTGCGCGAGGCGCCCTTTGCGCGATCGCCGTTCTCGGCCTCTCCCTGGCCCTCGACGGCATCGGACTCTCCCTGTTCACGCCCAACACGGCGAACGCCCAGAGCGCCGACGAGGCGCTCGAACAGAAGCGTGAATGGCAGGAGCGCTACCGGATCATGTTGAAGAACCAAGTCATTCTCGCGGACAACGCGCAGAAGCTCCGCAAGAACCACGCCCAGGCCAACCGGCGCAACTACCCGCGTGGCGGGGCTCGAGAGAAATTCATCCTCGATGCGATCAAGGCCGAAGCGGACCTCGCCGAGCTCAAGGAGGCGACTGCGGCGCTGCTCGACCAGGCGCGCCGGGCCGACCTACCGCGTAATTGGTTCTATGAAGTTGATGACGAGGAGATTCAAGTCCCCTCGCCCGCTGCCCAGGGACCAGACGGCAACGAGCAGAACGATTCCCGTGAAGGACGAAACCCGCTCTATCTCGAATAGAGAATGATCTTCGCATGGCAGGCTGGCCAGGCGATTTCGCGCGAGGCGCTCAACGGAGTTGAGCAAGCGACGTTCCGAGAAGACACTCGTCTTCCCGGAACGTGCTCGATCGATCTAGAGATCGAAATCGCTCTCAGACACGCTTTCCAGCGGACGCTGGCGAAGCTCGCCCTTGATCACGGTTACGACTCGGTCGCCTTCTTTGACGACCGTCCAATGTCGACTGGCCAGGCTATCAACGGGTTGAACACGAATACTTTCGATCGTGGTCACGCCGGGATTGGCCGAAGCCGTATCTCCCAGCGGAACCGTAATCAAAGTACCCCTGCGTCCGCTGCCGACGGTCAGGGGATGTGAAGAACCACTTCCCGCAACCCTCGAACCAACCGCTCCCGCGACCGCACCCAAAGGTGCTGTCGCAGTCATCCCGCGGAGTTCCATTTGTCGCTCACGGATCTTCTCCGCGTGCGATTTCGTGGACTCGGAAGAGACCTCGGTAAAGCGCTCGTAACGAGTGAGCTTTCCCATCGATCGCTTCTTCGCCTCCGCTCGATGCTTTGCCGGAATTCGCTTGGAATCATCTGTGAATGCGTGCGTACCATCTTCGGTCACCCACGAAAACACATTGCCGGCAAAGGCGGGCCCAGCCAAACCAACGACGAGGACAGCCCCCAAAAGGAACTTCCCAATTCGCAACCCGGTCTTGACTATCAGCATGAGCAATGCCTCCTGGATGATCGTGGGGAGCGGGGGCCAGAAATCGCGCAAATAAACCTGGACCGCATCAATATTGCCGTCGTCCTGCTCATTCGCGATTGACAAATCCCCGTGGGCCCATAGTATCGGCCACCCAGAATTTGTTGCGGGGTAGAGCAGCCAGGTAGCTCGTCGGGCTCATAACCCGGAGGTCGGGGGTTCGAATCCCTCCCCCGCTACCAATAGATCGACGCCCGGAGGCTTGCGCTTCCGGGCGTCTTTTTTTCCGGCCCTGATTCAAATCATTAGCCTCCGGGCGGACCGCACAGGCGCATCATCCTTCGAATCCAAGCGTCGGGGTTGCGGCCAGGCCTCGATCGCTCACGAGACGCTCCCGGCGCGGCCTAGGACTCAGACACTTGCCCGTCGTCGCGTAGAGCGACAGGTCCTCGAGTCAAGAGACTCGGCAATCTCGAAATTCCGACCGATGATCAAAAAGTGCCAATCCCATTCGCAATTGGGCCTCCGCGAACCGCGGTCGAAATGGCTACATCACAGTGAGCGGACGGGATCGCCCGGCCCTGATGATCGCGCCAAGTGTTAGTCTTCTGAAGCGAGAGGCGGCGAAGCGCTTCAGCCCAGGAGAAGAAGGCATGGTACGCGACGGGACCCATCTGGCGGAAACAAAGGACGAGAAGAAGGCGGTCTTCCGTTTCCGCTACGGCATCTATGTTGCCGAGATGGGACGCTATGGCGCTGCCGCGGACCACGACTCCAAGATGCTCGTGGAGCCGGAGGACGAAACGGCGCGCATCTTCTACGCGGCGCAAGACGGCGAGATCGTCGCGACCTCGCGCTTCAGCTGGGGTGGGGATGCGCCCTTCACCCAGCATCTCATCGACCACTATCAGCTTCAGCCTTTCATCGAGGCGCTACCGCTCGACACGATGGCCGTGGGTGAGCGAGGGATGGTCAAACCCGAGCTACGCGGCAGCCCCATCTTCAACGAGCTTGGCCAATTCAGCTCTGAATGGGTGGGCGACAACCGGATCCAACTCATCTTTGGCGCCTGCGAGCCGCATCTGCTGAGCCTCTACGTGGGACAAGGCTGTCGCACCTTTTCCAAGAAAAACGTCAACAGCGCCGAGGCCGGCTACCTCATCCCAATCGTCTCCGTCGTCGAAGACGTTGCGTACCTGCGCCGGATCGGCTCTCCCAATGCGGCGACCGCCACGGATTTCGGCGACGAGGCGCGCATTCCTGACTGTGTCGATCGGCTGATCACGAATGGCGGCAACGTGATGAGCCAGAAGCTGATCGAATCGGGAGAGTACCTGGGCGCTGTTCAGGGGGCGCTCTCCCTTCTGGCGGAGAGCCAGCTCTCCGCCCTCGACGGGCTGACGGAGGAACTCGCAGCGAAGGCGCTGGGCAAGAGCAACATCATCGAGTGCTCGCCCGGAGACCGCGTGCTCAAGAAGGGGGGCGTGGCCCGCAACATGTTCGTGGTGCTCGAGGGCAACCTCGAGGTGCGCGACGACGACGTGCTGATCCGCGTCCTCTCGCCGGGCGACGTGTTCGGGGAGATGGCGTTCCTGCTCGAGCAGCCGCGAGCGGCCGATGTCTACGCTGCGACGAACTGTCGGATCCTGAGCCTCTCGGAAGGAACCCTGCGCAAGTCGATCGCCGCCGATCCCGAGGTGGCCGCGAAACTCCTGCTCAACATCTCGAAGATCCTGTGCAAGCGGGTGCTGGAGACGAGCTAGAAGTCGGCACGACACAAGGCCCAAACACCTAGCGCCAATCGACGACTACGAGCCGGTGCTCGCCCGAAATTCCCTTCAGCTGGGCCATGCGCTCCGATCGGAACCGCAGGTTACCGGCGCCCTCGACTTGATCGCGGACGTCCTCGGAGATCAGGATCTCGTCGGCGGCGGCGAGATCGGCGATTCGAAAAGCCTGGATCACGGTCTTGCCGAAGAACTTGTCGGCGTCGCGAATCGCCTGGCCGGTGTGGAGACCGATTCGCAGGCGGATCGGTTCTTCGGGGTGCTGGGCACTATAGACGGCGAATTCCCGCTGCAGAGCGACGCCGCAGCGCACGCCGGAGAGCGCGCTCGAAAAGGCGACCAGGAAGCCGTCGCCTCGCAGCTCCACCTCGAAGCCGCCATGCGCGTCGCAGGCACGTCGCACGATCTCGTTGTGCGCCTGGACGATCTCGAGCGCCTTGCGATCGCCAAGCCGCTCAGTCATCGCCGTGTAGCCCGCCATGTCGCTAAACATGAGCGTGACCTCGCCTTGATCATTGGCCGCGCTCGTCATATTCGGGCGCCGTGCGTCGACCGACGAGGCGACCAGAAAGATCGAGGCCTTCGCGCTGCTCGACGGGCTGCCCTGGGCCCGCATCTTCGACGTGAGAATACGCTCCAGCCAGGGCGAACCCGCTCCGATCCGGCGCAGGATCTCGAGCGAAACGTCAAATTTCTCGAGCGCACCCGCGCGCTCATCCGCATCCGAGAGGACGCAACCCCAGGCGTAGAGGGCCTCAGCCTCCTCGAAGATCGCGAGGTAGCGCCGAAAGATCTCGATCGCGCGCTCGAAGTGTCGTGCCGCCGTCGCCAGGTCCCCCGCGTGACCCGCAACGCGCCCTTCGGCCAGAGCGAACGAACCCGCACGGCCTCTCCACTCCGAGACCTCCGACTGGGCCCCGCGAACGGCGGCCAGATGAGTTTCGGCGAGTTCGGGCTCGCCGAGATCAACGCACACGAGTGCCAGTTCCGCGTGCGCGCACGCCGTAAAGATGACGTCGGTCCCCGGCACTTCGAGACAACGCGTGAGCAGGTCCCGGGCCGCCTGGGCTCGCCCGAGCAGCCGGGCCGCCATGCCGGCGTAGTAGAGGCTCAGTTGGGCGGTTTGCAGGTGGCCGCGCTGGTATCGGTCTTCGCTGTAGCCGTCCACGTCCATGGCGTCCGCCCACTCACCCTTCGCGATCTGCACCCACTGGGTCACCTCCAGCAGGCCGGCGCGCGGCCCTGCGTCGTACATCGCATAGGCGGCCTCCAGATCGCCCGATCCCAACAGGCCGAAGATCAACCCCTCCTCGACGATCGCGCGGTTGCGGTCGCCACGGGGAAGCCGGTTCTTCTCGAGCTCTCTTCCCGGAATCGTCAGTGCGCTCTGGAAGTCCAGAATCATCTGATAGGCGCCACCCACCGAGGCGAAGGCCGCGGGCACGCCGGCATTCAGGCGGTCCGCGATCTGCCACGCCTCCTCGGCGGCCTGTTCCGATGCCTCGATCCTCCCAACGTGCATCAGGTTCATGGCGTGGATCCCCAACGCGCCAGACAAGAGAATCTCGTTGCCACTTTTCCTCGCGATGCGCACCGCCTCCGAACAGCATGCCTCTCCGCGCTCTGGATCGTTGCCGATATAGAGCGCAGATCCACGCGAAATGAGAACCGCTCCGAGTATTGTGTTGTCCGGATCACGTTCGAGCACTCGTAGCGCCGCATCGAAATGCTTGTCGGCACGCGGCATGTCGACGTGCTCGAATGGAATACCGGAGAAAACCCGGGCCAGGCGCGAGTGCACCTGCGCGGCCCGCGCCTGGTCGTCGAGATCTTCGAAGGTCGCGAGCGCCTCCTCCAGGTGGTCGATACCACGCTGGCCCTCGCCCGCGGACCAAAGGACGTCGCCTAACCGCGACTGCAACCGCGCCCGGCGCAGCGGATCCAACCCCGCGTCGCGCATGACCTCGACGGCGGCCTCCCAATGCCTGGTCGCTTCCTCCCACGCCATGACCCGCACCGCGGCGTCACCCGCAGCGCGCAGGAAGCGGAGCGCCCGCTCGGGATCTGCGGCGGCCCCCGCCATCCGGTAGTGAACCGCCAGCTGCGTCGTATGCGGCTCCAGTCGGTGGGTGTAGGTGGCTTCAATCGCCTCGGCGGCGCGCAGGTGTGCGCGCTGTTTGCGTGGCAGGGATATTTCGTCGTAAAGGGTCTGGCGCACCAGCGCGTGGGCAAACGAGTAGCTCGCGAGGCTCCCCTGCTGGACTTCGCTCACGAGCTGGCTTTCGAGTGCCTCTTCGATGGCTGCCAGTAGTTGGTCCTCGTCGAGCCGGCACATCCGAAGCAGTACGTCGAATACAAATTCTCGACCGAGTACCGCACCCAGGGAGAGCGCCTCGTTGCAGGTGTCCGAGAGCCGCGACAGCCGTCGCCCGATGACATCGCGCACGCCTTCCGGAATGCCCATCTCCTCGACACTTCCGAGGCGCGTCGTCCACATGCCATCGCGATGCACGACCGCTCCGCTCTCTCCAAGGTGCTGGAGGACGGCCCGAACGAAGAACGGGTTGCCCTCGGTCTCGCGGTGAATCGCCCGAGCAACGGCTGGCGCGTGTTCGTCGAGCGTGGCTCCCTGGGCCATGGCCTCGATCAGACCGAGCACTTCCTCCGCCGACAATCCCCGCAGCAGGATGCGCTCGAAGCCTGGATCGCGGCGCAGCTCGCCGAGAGCCGAAGCGAGGGGATGTTTGCGGTCGAGTTCCATGTCCCTGTAGGTGCCCACGATCACGAGCCGAGTGCCCTCGAGGTGCCGCGCGAGGTGCTGCAACATGAGGAGCGTCGGCCGGTCCGCCCAGTGCAGGTCGTCCAGGATCAGAAAGATGGGATTCTCCCTGGACGCGTGGGCTAGAAAGCTCGCGACGCTCTGGAAGAGCCGATGTCTTTCCTGCTCGCCTACCAGAGGCTCCGGCTCCGCGAGATCCGGGATGCGTGTCCTGATCTCGGACACCACCTTGGCCACGTCCGCCGCGCCGCTTCCCAGCTCATCGCGCAGAGCCTCCTCGGGTCGATCCAATACGTACTGACGCATCGCCTCGACGAAGGGCAGATAGGGGATCCCCGCCTCCGTCTCGTGACATCGGCCCAGCAGCACCTGCGCGTCTCGCAGTCGGGCGTAGCTCGCCGCGTGCTCAGTCAGGAAGGTCTTTCCAATGCCGGGTTCACCGGCGACCAGCACGAGCGAGCCGTGGCCTCCGAGAGCGGCATCGACGGCTCGCTTCAAAGTGTCGAGTTCGGCGCCGCGCCCGACGAAGACGTCTCCGGCCGGAGTCGACCGTGGCGTCGGTGCGGGCGCTATGGCCATCGGAGTGGAGCGAATCTGTTGCAAGCGACTCACGACCGTCGCGGCGTCAGGAGGCCGCGCGTCCGGGTCCTTTTCAAGCAAACCGAGGACCAACCCTTCGAGCTCCGGGGAGATCTCGTCGTTATGCCAGGAGGGTGCCACGGGCCGTGTATTCAGATGTTGGCTGATCACCGCCACGGAATCTTCTCCGACAAAAGGCGGGCGGCCGGTGAGCATTTCGTAGAGCATGGCGCCGACCGAGTAGAGATCCGAACGCGGCGTCACCTTGCCACCGACCGCCTGCTCGGGAGGCATATAGGTCGCGGTGCCCACCATCGTTCCTTCGTGGGTGATGCGCGTGCGATCGAGGGTCACCGCGAGGCCGAAGTCACCGAGCTTCGCGTCGCCGTCCGGCGTCAGCCAGACGTTGCTCGGCTTGACGTCCCGGTGGACGACGTCGTTGGCATGCGCGTGCTCGAGTGCACTGCAGATCTGCAGTGTTATGCGGATCGCCTCGTCGATCGCGATGCGATGACCCTCCGCCGCTGCGAGTTGGCGTTCGAGATCTCCGCCGGCAATGTACTGGCAGACGAGGTAGACGTGACCCTGCTCGTCGTCCACGTCATGGACGGTGACGATATTCGGGTGATCGCCCAGGCGGCCCATCGACTCGGCCTCGCGGCGCACCCGCGCCATGTCGAGCCCCTCGGTCCTCACGAAAGCGATCGCCACCTCGCGATCCAGCCTGTTGTCCCGGGCCAGGTGGACGCGCTTCTTGGCGCCCTCTCCGAGGAAACGAATCAGGCGATAGCGCCCGCCGGCGAGAACTTCGGGAGTGGTGTCGCTCGGAGGGGGCGAGTCGGCGCTCGGCGCCGGAGGGGCGGGTGTCGACGAGGTCCCTCGACTCATCGCGCCACCGCACTCATCACAGAAGAGCTGTTCCGCCGGGTTGGAGTTGCCGCAAGCGGGGCACGCCCTCTCCAACGCCAGGCTCTCCCCGCACCCACCGCAGAACTTGGCCGACTCCCGATTCACGTGTCCGCAAGCGCTACAGCTCAAGAAAGCAACTCCGAATTAGACGTTTCCCATACTGTTCGGCCGATTGCCTTGCTCTCCGACACGGGCCGACGATAGGCAGAGGCTCACCGTTACGCCATTCTGGATCAGGATTCTTCAGGCGCCGCCGAGTAACGAAACGTCTTCTCGACCGATCCCGTCCAGGCCACTCCGCCGACTTCGATATGGGGATAGACAAAATAATTGAGCGGCCGAGTCGTATGACCTTCGCCGAGTTCCAGATCGCGCCCGGTCGTCAGGTGAATGCGATCTGCGGGATGAGTCCCGTAGAAGAATTCCTTCATCTCGGGATTCTTGAAGGCCTCGCTCGCATCGATCGGAATCCAACCGATCTCGGGCAAATAGAATTCCACCCAACAGTGATAGCCGGCGACCTTTCCGGCTTCGCGGCTGTCGGGAATGGGGAATCCAATTTCGAAACGAGCCGGGATGCCCTCGGCGCGGGCGAGCGAAATGAAGAGAGCATGAAAATCCGTGCAATTTCCGTAGCGCTCATTGCAGGCCCAGAACGTGTCGCCGTTGCCCCAGCCCGTGCCCACCTTCTTGTACTCGACGTTCTCAACCACCCAATCGTAGATGGCCCTAGAGACTCGCGCGGGGTCATCGCTTCCCGCTCGCTGTCGAATCTCTGCGCGAATTGGTTCGAGAATTGGATGATCGACGACCACGCGGACGTTTGGCCCGAGAAAATCGGCATACGCTTCGCGCTCGGTCGCGGAGAGCCGACGACTCGAATTAGTCGCGTCCATGTGGGAAATACGCCGCTCGACGACGGTTCGCACCCGTACATCAATCGGTTGGCCCAGCGAACGCTCGACCCATCCATGCCAGTAGCGGTTGCCGTATTTCTTGTCGGTCTCAATCACGCCGTCGATCGAGGCCACGATTTCCTCGTCGAGGACCCGCTGCTGACTACTGTTCGCGGCCAGGGGCACGAAGACGTGGACGGGTCCTTCGCCCTCGGCGATCGGTCCGACCCGGGCCTCGTATTCGAAGACGAATCGTCGATCTTCTGCGGCGGTCGAACTCGTAGTGGAGACAGCCGCGACGAGCATCGCGAGCACGACAGAAAAACGGATCATGGAAACCGGCCGCTAACGCCCTGATCCGCTCAATCGTCGACTCGCGCCGTAGGCGAGAACGACGACCAACGCGCCCAGCGTCAGCGTGGCGGGATGACTGAGTAGATGCGAAAGACCCGTATGCCATCCGCTTACGTGGTCGCCATGAGCCGATGCGGAACCCGCAAAGAGCGTGATCGAAGAAACAAGCGCAAGAATTCTCAAGTGGACTCCATTTCACGAGGGGGTGGCGCCCGGGAATATGACACATCCGAAATGGATGGCTGCATGCGAAAGGGCCGCCATTGTCCGATCGACCGTTCATCGAACAATCGACGCCGGGAACTCCGTCGACTCGAAAATGCCTCGCCCCGTTTTGCGCGGGCTGCAGTCCACGCGCTGCAGGTGTCCGGCACCGGTTGCACCGCATCGACTCTACGCAACCTCAGGTCGACCTCAGGCTCTCGGCAACTCGGCACGCGAGTTGCTCTAGAGAACTCCCATCAGCCCGCAACGAACGCCTGACCCGGGCGCCCCGTAATGCCGCGGCTGTCAAGGAGGACGCCGCGATGGGGTTTCGACAGAAGATCGACCAATGGATGTTCACGAGCGAGATGCTGGTTTCGATGGCTCGGGAGAGAGCCACGACCGGCATCGTCTTCAATCCGATGCAAGCACAGCTGCGGAGCGATCCATTCCCCATCTACCGATCACTACGCGAACATGCTCCGATCCATCGATCCTATCTCGTCGATGGCTGGGTTCTTTCGCGTTATGCCGACGTCGAAGCGGTGCTCACGGATCGGGGCTTCGGCTGCGACGAACGAAAACTCACGCGCTATCCGAAAATGGAGGCACGAACCCGTCGCGCCGGCATCGCATCGTCCTACGAGAACGGGCTTTCGACGATGCTGCGCGAAGACGAACCCAACCACACCCGCCTGCGCTCGCTGGCCTCGAACGCCTTTACCCCACGCGCCGTCGGTCGAATGCGTCCGCAGATCGAGGGCATGCTCGAGGTCGCCTTCAAGCGGATTCCGAAAAGCGGTTGCTTCGATCTTGTCTCACGCTTTGCAGCGCCCTTTCCCGTGATGGTCATCGCCGGGATCCTCGGCGTGCCGGCTTCAGACTGGGATCGCTTCTACGCCTGGTCCGAGAAGATCGTCATGTCGATCGGCGACGGCGATCGCGATCAGCGCGATGTCGCTGAACGAGCGCGCATCGAACTGGGTCAGTATCTGCGCGGCGTGGCCAACGAACGGCGCTCTGACCCACGCGGCGACGTGATCTCTTCGCTGGTCCACGCAGAGGAGGAAGGCGACCGACTCTCGACCGATGAACTGATCGCCATCACAACCTTGCTACTGGTCGCCGGCAACGAAACGACGACGAAGTTGATCGGAAATTCAATACTCGCGCTCCTCGAACATCCCGAAGAGTTGGAACGCCTTCGCGAAGAACCCGAGCGAATCCCCTCGGCTGTCGAAGAGTTGCTTCGCTTTGACGGGCCCGTACAACTGACATCACGAGTCGTACTGGAAGATCGAAAATTTCGTGGACACGACTTCCGACGGGGCCAGCAGATTCTTCTATTGCTGGCTGCCGCGAATCGGGATCCCGCACAGTTCGAGGATCCCGACCGGCTCGATGTGACGCGTGAAGACTGCCGCCATCTGGCCTTCTCGAAAGGCGCACATTTCTGCCTCGGCGCGAAGCTCGCACGTCTGGAAGCCAGCCTTGCGCTCGAAGCCTTGGTCACGCGCCTACCCGGACTGCGACTGGCTTCTGGGTCGGCGAGCGTAACGTGGGGAACCAATACGATTCTTCGTGGCCCGCAACGACTGCAACTCGAGGCCGGCCCTTCTTGAACGATTCTCTGGCCGGCTCGACGACGAATCCAGACCTGCCGACTACGCTCTCCACCCACGAAGAAACCCACATCGAGGCGCGCGTGCCGAGCCATTCAAAATCCACATCGGACAGCAGCTCGGAGCGCCCCGAGCCAAGCCGCCCGGCCTCGCCCGGTCGCCCAGCAAGAGAGGGAGCGAGCCCGCTGGCGACGTCGATGATCTGGATCTTCTCGGCGCCGGCTGCCGGACAGGGCTTCATGTACCTGTTCCTGAGCATGTACCTGCTCGCGTATGCAACCGAAGTGCTCGGCCTGGCCCCCGCCGCGATGGGCCTGATCTTCCTGATCAGTCGACTCTGGGACGCGGTCTCCGACCCGTTGGCCGGTTATCTCTCGGACCATACGAAATCGCGAATCGGGCGTAGGCGACCCTGGCTCATCGTCGGCGCAATCCCGGTCGGGGCGGTATTCGTGATGCTCGTTTCACCGCCTGAATCCCTCGATTCGAATCAACTCTTCTGGTGGATGCTCGCCGCCACCCTGCTCTTCCATACTGGTATGACCGTTTTCGGTATGCCCCATGACGCCTTGGGCGCCGAACTCTCGACCGACTATCACGAACGAAATCGCATCTTCGGGATCCGACGGTTCTGTTTCGGCATCGGCTCGCTCGCCATGTTTGGCGCGCTCTTTTTCTTGACGAAGAGTGCGAATCCGCGCGCAACAGCCATGACCATGGCGATCCTCGTCGCCATTTTCACCTCGACGACGATGCTCCTCACCGGCGTCTTCGTTCGCGAACCAAGCGCCCATCAAGGCCGCGGCGCCGCGAATCCCTGGAGCGCGATGCGGGACGTCTTTGCGAATCCCCATGCCCGACTGCTCTTGATCGTTTTCTTCACTCAACAGTTGGGAATTGCCGCGGTCTCGACCCTGATTCCCTTCATCGCGCGCTATCAGTTGGGCGATGCCGGACTCCTGATCCCGATCATGGGCACCGTCTTCGGCGTTTCAATCCTCACGATCCCGCTCTGGATACGACTCGGCCACCGATTCGAGAAAAAGCTTCTCGTCTCAATCTCGATGATGCTGGTCGGAACCGTCTTCGGGCTGCTGGCCTTTGTCCAACCGGGCCAGGTCTCCTTCGCGGTCGGGCTCGGCGCCCTGGCCGGGGTCGGCATCGGCGGCCTGGACGTCCTCACCCCATCGATCCAGGCGGACGTGATCGACTACGACGAACTCGCGACCGGCGAAAGAAAAGAAGGCGTGTATTTCGCCGCCTGGCATTTCGTCGCCAAGACGGGCATGGGAATCTCGGGCGCCATCGTCGGGTTCTTGCTCAGCGCGACAGGCTTCGTCTCAGGGCAGGAGCAAAGCGAAGAAACCCTGCTCGCGATGCGCTTTCTAGCGGCCGGAATCCCAGTCATTTGTTATGCGACGGGATTGATCGTCTTCCTTCGCTTTCGTTTGACCCGCGCCGAACACGCCGAAATTCGCGCACGCATCGCCCTGCTTCGCTAACCTACTGCCATGAAGCTCTACACCTACTCCGGCGCACCGAACCCAAGACGAGTCCACATCTACCTGGCCGAAAAAGGAATCGAGATCCCCTTCGAGCAGGTCGACATCATGAAACGCGAAAATCGCACCCCCGAGTTCAAAAGTCGGGTGAACGCGACCGGCGGCATTCCCGTCCTCGAACTCGACGACGGCAGCCATATCGCCGAGTCGATTGCCATCTGTCGCTATTTCGAGAACGAGCATCCTGACCCGCCGCTCTTCGGCATTGATTCGAAGGACAAGGCCCGGGTCGAAATGTGGACGCGGCGCATCGAAATGAATTTCATGATGCCCGTCGGCATGGTCTGGGTTCATGGCTCGCCACTGACCAAGGGCGTCATCAAGAAGCAGATCCCGGAAATGGCCGAACAGAACCGCGAGGTCGTCGAGGGTTATTTCAAATTCCTCGACCGGCATCTCGAAAACAGCGAATTCCTGGCCGGCGAGCGCTACTCGATCGCAGATATCGTCGCGCTCTGCACGATGGACTTCGCCGCCAGGCTGAACCAGTTGCCGCATTCACCGGAACAGAAACATCTCGATCGCTGGCACCAGGCGGTGTCGGGTCGGCCGAGCGCCAAGGCCTGACTGACACCGGGTCCATGACTTCGAGCGCATGGGGCCGAACCCGTCGCCTCTTTTCAGCGACCCTCGAAGACCGGCTTTCGCTTCTCGACGAACGCCTTGACCGCGTTCTTGTGATCTTGTGTAAAGGCCGCGTGAACGTGATGGGTCGCTTCGAGATCGAGGCATTCGCCCAATCCCCCGCCCTCCAGGGCACGATTGATATTTTCTTTCACGTAGCGGTAGGCGACGGCGGGCCCATGGGCCAGGCGATGGGCCAGCTCTGTCGTTTCCTTCTCGAGGGCGTCGTCCGGAACCACCCGGTTGATCAAACCGAGCCGCTCCGCCTCGATCGCGTCGACGCGATCCGAGAGCAGATAGAGCTCGCGCGCCTTCGCAGCACCGATGAGCTTGGTCATGAAATAGGTCCCGCCGTAGTCGCCACTGAAGCCGACCTTGGCGAACGCCGTCGTCATGATCGCGTTCTCCGAAGCAATTCGCAGATCGCAGGCGAGCGCGAGTGAGAGCCCAGCACCGGCGGCGGCACCCGGAAGCGACGCAATCGTCGGTTTGGGCATCGCGTAGAGCCTGCCCGCCGTGCCACGTTGCGAAAGGCGCTGTCGATGAATCTGTTCGTCGGTCGAAAGCGGCAGCGCCCCTTTCGAAGAGCCGCCCCCCGAGTCCGCCATGCCCTTGACGTCTCCCCCGGCGCAGAACGCGCCGCCGGCACCAGTCAAGACAACACAGCCGACATCCCGCGCCACTTCGACCTCCGCCAAGACCGCTTCGAGCGCGACCAACATCTCACCCGACAAGGCGTTGCGTCGTGCCGGCCGGTTCATGGTGATCGTGGCGACACGATCCTCGACGTGGGCCAGCAAATCCTCAGTTCCAGTTTCGATCACTCTGCGATCCGACATGATGAACTCCCTACCCCTCGCTTTCGCCGGTCGGCCGTGACCTGACGCGGCATGACCCAAGAGTCTAGCCCATGAAAAACAGCGCTTCTGCGCCGGCGGCGGTTGCAGAATCGCTCCGTTAGACTGAATTCGACTGGAGAATCAAAGATGACCCGCGCGCCCAAGAGGATCGAAGTCGTTTCACCTGAATCCGTCGGACTTTGCAGCGAACGACTCGCCCGAATCGAAGCTCATCTCGACCGCCGCTACATCGCCCCGCAAAAGATCGCTGGCGCGCTAACGCTTGTCGCACGCCG
>CAZMFM010000070.1:0-27713 GCA_964565565.1 uncultured Spirochaetaceae bacterium
GGTAGCGCAGTTGCTTGGAATCGATGAGGTCGTCGAGCACACGCACGAGCAGCAGCTTCCCGATGTCGTGCAGCATTCCCGCCAGGAATGCCTCTTCGACGCGTCCTCCGCTGAGGTTCAGCTTCTTGGCCAGCCATTGCGCGCCCATTCCACAGCCGACGGCATGCTTCCAGAGACGGTCAGCGATCTCATGGAGGTCGGGAGACTTCAGCGAATACTGTTCCTTCTGGATGGCCAGGATCAACAATTCGGCGACCTGTTTGACGCCGAGTCGCATGATCGCAGCGCGTACCGTCACCACCTTTTCGATTCCGCCGAAGAAGGTCGAATTGGCATGGCGCAAGAGGGAACCAGAGAGAACCGGGTCGCCACCAACGAGTTTCTCGACGGCATCCGGGTCGAATTCGCCCTTTGAGATCATCTGCTGGAGACTCGTTGCAGTCTCATCGAAGACCGGAAGGTTTACGTCACCGGATGCAATCTGCTCTTCGACGATTTGTGCAAGCGATTTATTGTCAGTCATGCTTCTACTCCTGATAGGCGGTACAGCTCGTCCAGGGGACGAGGTTTGTCGAGTCGTGGCAGCATTCTCACGATCTCGCTCACAGTGGTCAGACCACGCGCTGCCTTGACGATGCCGTCCTCGAGCAGGCTCAGCATTCCGCTTGATTCACGGGCAAGGGTGCGGATCTCGAAAGCGGTTCGGCGATTGAGGATGGCGTCTCGGATCTGCGAATCCATCACGAGAAGCTCGAAGATCGCAAGCCGTCCCTGATAGCCAGTGTGGCGACACGCGACGCAGCCGCGGCCGATACGCATTTTGGCGCCGTTCAATTCGTTTCCGACATAACCGAGCCTGCGTAGATCTCCGGGTGTCAGTCTGTAGGGGGTTGCGCAGTTCTCGCAAACCCTGCGCAGTAGTCGCTGGGCGAGCACGCTGACGACGGTTGAGGAAACCAGGAAGGCCTCGATATTCATATTGAGCAGTCGAACGAGGCCACCGATCGTGTCTTCGGTGTGGAAGGTGGTGAGTACCTTATGGCCGGTGAGCGCGGCTTGAATGGCCGTATTCGCGGAGGTGGCGTCGCGGATTTCGCCGATCACGATAACGTCAGGATCCTGCCGGACGATCTGTTTCAACGTGTCGTCGAAACTACGGCCGAGGTTCGGATCGACTGAACATTGTCCGATCCCATCGATGACATACTCGATCGGGTCCTCGGCCGTGATGATGCTGATCTCCGGCGTCATGATGTGGTGGATACAGCTGTAGAGGGTAGAGGTTTTGCCGGATCCCGTCGGGCCGGTCACCAGGATGACACCGCTTGGGCGTTCGAGGGCATCGAGCAGGAAGCGGTCCAGGACCTGCGGTGACATGCCGACATCGGTGAGGGCATCAACCTTGCGCGTGCGGTTCAATAGGCGCAGGACGATCTTTTCACCGTGGATGGTGACATAGATCGATACGCGCATATCGATTTCGATCTCGCCCATCGTGAATAGAAGCCGCGCATCCTGGTGGCGTCTGCGTTCCGCGATGTCGGCCTCGCACATAATCTTGATGCGATTGCACAGCGGTCCAATGAGTTCGTGAGGGAGCTCCTCGTGAATCGAGAGCACGCCGTCCCTTCGGAAGCGCACACGGATTCGATCCGTCATCGGCTCGATGTGGATGTCGCTGGCTCCTTGATTGGCGGCGGCCGCGAAGATCAGGTCGACGATTTCGGTGACTGTCGTTTCGTCGATGGCTTGTGTCTTCGGTCGACCCTTTAGCTCGAGCTTTGCGACGATCGCGAGAACGGACGATCTGCTTGCAATCGCCACGATCACGGGCATGCCCAGCGCGTTCTCAGCGTTCTGGGTATGAGTCAGGTTCATCGGATCGGCGAAGGCCACGACGATCGCGCCACCCTCGGCGCGAATCGGGAGGAACTCGTTCTGTTGCATCCAGCCCGGATTGGTTCGCGACAGCAGCTTTTGGTCGAGATCGCCCAGATTGGGCTCAACGATTTCGAAACCGAGCTGTGTGCCGAGCAGGTCCGTCAAGACTCGCTCGTCGATGAAATGATGTTCGACGAGGACTTCCCCGAGCTTGGCCTTGTTCTCAGGGTTCTGTTGTTGAAGGTCGATCGCGATCTGCAGGTCTTGGGGATCGAGAATGCCGAGTTCGACGAGGAGGCTGCCGAGGCGGACGTCTGGTCGCCGTTTTTTGAGTGTTGCGCGAATCGCCTGATCGTCGACGTAGCCGAGCTCTTGCAGCACGCTGAGCAGCGGTTTGTCTTCGGTCAATTTCGATCGGATTCGCTGCGCGAAGACGATCTGATCGGGGCTGACGATGCCTTCGTCTTGTAATAGACCGGCGATCGTGCTGAATTCAGACTCTTCCGCAGCCAAGGCTTCTCCTCTCCTCATGGGTGTTTCGAGGGAGGAGGACTCAGCCTTGAGTGCTATTCGAAGGATTCGTTTCCGACGAGCAAAATTAGGAGGAAGACCTGTGTCGGAAAGAACAAAAAGTCCGGTCTTTGCGGCGTGTGTCGATCAGGCTTTCTGCTGAGGCGCCTCGAGTCGCGGTCGTTAGTCGTCGCGCGATTCAGTCTCCGCGGATGACTGAAATTGCACCGCGAAAGATATCCATCAGCGTTTCGTTCTTGTAATCCCTGAACTCGCCGGCATCCATGAAGACGCCGTGTTCGCTACAGGTTTCGAGTTGGATGTGACGTTGCTTCGGGTCAGAGACCAGGTGCATGGCCTTCCCGCAGCGCGGACAGTCGACTTCTCGGATCTTGTTGAATTCCTTGCCCACCTCGGGGTCGCCGTCGTCAATGAAGTCCGGTCGCCATTGGTCCTTCAACTTTTCCGCCTCGCCGGTGTCGAACCAAAAACCCTTGCACGACGAACACTGGTCGAAAGTGACCGGTCCTTTGAGCGTTCGCATGGTTCTTTCGTTCATTTCGGCATGGCATTTCGGACAATCCATCTCGGACCCCTATCTGGTTGACTTGCGTTCTACGGCTCCGGCGCGTTGGCCGGCAATGACTGATCGTATCAAAGCTTAACAGGGTCGGCGGTGGGGCTGCATCCGCAGGTCTCCACGGCGCGGCGCGGGCGCTACATCATCTTCTTGACCATCTTTGTCCGCTTCTCGGTATAGGGCGGGTACATGAGCTTCAGGTCGAAGCCGAAGCCGAATCCGCGTCGCAGGACGGCCTTGCGGTGGCTGAAAGTCTCGAAGCTGTGTCGACCATGATAGGCGCCCATTCCGCTCGGCCCGACACCACCGAAGGGCATCTTCGAATTGCCGATGTGCAGAATGGTTCCGTTGATACAGGCGCCGCCTGAACTCGTCTCGCTCAGCACTCGACGTTCTGCCGCCGTGTCGTTGGTGAAAAGGTAGAGGGCCAGCGGCTTGTCGCCTCGGTTCACAAAGGCGATGGCTTCGTCGACGCTCTTCGTGCGAAGCACCGGGAGGACGGGGCCGAAGATTTCGGACTCCATGACCGGCGAATCCGGTGAGACATTGCGCAAGACCGTCGGCTCGATATAGCAATCGGCTGCTTGCGTCGCACCGCCAAAGGCGACCTCTTGGCCAGCGATCAGTTTCGACAAGCGCTCATGATGTCGTCCGTTGACGATTCGGGTGTAGTCGGCGTTATTCTTGGTTTCGCCGCCGTAGAATTGCTCGACGCTCTTCTCTAGCTCGCGGATCAATTCTTCTTCGATCGATTCGTCGGCCAGTACGTAATCTGGGGCGATGCAGGTCTGGCCGGCGTTCATGAACTTGCCCCAGGCGATGCGCCGCGCCGTGATGGGAATGTTGGCCGTGCGGTCGACGATGCAGGGACTCTTGCCGCCGAGCTCGAGGGTGACCGGGGTCAGGTGTTTGGCTGCGGCGGTCATCACGATCTTCGCGACGGCGCCATTGCCCGTATACATGATGTGATCGAAACGTTGCTCGAGCAGCGCGGAGGTTTCCGGTACGCCACCTTCGACCAGGGCGATCGCGTCGTTGTCGAGATATCGGGGCAAGAGCTTAGCCAGCGCCGCTGAAGTGTGAGGCGTGACTTCGCTGGGCTTCAGGACAACGGTATTTCCGGCCGCGATCGCGCCGACCAATGGCGAGAGCAGCAAGCCGACCGGATAGTTCCAGGGCGCGATGATCAAAACGAGGCCCAAGGGATCGCGTATGACGAAAGACTTGCCCAGTAGTGGCATTGCACCCGCGCGCTCTGGACGCGTCCACTTCTTCAGGTTCTTCAAAGCAAGCTTGGCTTCCTGGGTAATCTGACCGATATCCGCGGCGCGCGCCTCGAGTTCGGGTTTGCCCATATCGGCTTGCAGGGCCTCGACCAGGGCGTCGCTGTTCTCCTTCGCGAAGCGAATCAATGCTTCGAGCTGCGCTCGCCGCCAGGCAAGCGGGCGGGTGCGGCCCGAATCGAAGGTCTTTCGCAGACTGGCGACCAGCGGTGCAATTTCGTCAAGGGGGGAGGAGGGTGCGGGTGCCAGCTGGGCGGCGGTATCGCTCATGGTTGCGCTCACGGTTACGCTCATTCTGGCTCCGAACTCGTCATCCGCCGGATCGCGGCTCGACGTGAGTTTAGTATATGTGGCACACTCGATGCCAAAATAGAGGCTTCCGCTCATTCGGTGTTGGAAGCGCGAGGAAACGAGATCATGGGACTGATTCTGTCCGAAGACCAGTTGATTCTACGCGATATGGCGAAGAGTTTCTGCGACGAGAAATCTCCGGTCGAGCGCATGCGCACGCTGCGCGACACGCAGGATGAAACAGGCTTTACACGGGCGCTCTGGAAGGAAATGGGAGAGCTTGGGTGGATCGGCATCCTCTTTCCCGAGGCGCTCGGCGGCGCCGAGATGGGCTACGGAGAGCTCGGCATCGTACTTTCGGAGTGCGGCCGCGTGTTGGCCCCGGAGCCCTTCCTTTCGACCGTATTGCTCGGCGGCAATGCAATCCTGCTAGGCGGCAGCGAACCCTTGCAGAAGGAATTGCTGCCCGACGTGTGCACGGGAGATCGCATCCTTTCCCTGGCCTTTCAGGAGCAGGGTCGTTTCGCGCCCTACGCAATCGAGACCAGCGCGGCGCGTGACGGCGATGGTTTTCGCATTCGAGGCAAAAAGCAATTTGTACTCGACGGTCATGTGGCCGATCAGATTGTGACCGTGGTGCGAACCGCCGGGAGCGTGGGCGAGCGAGCCGGTTTGACCATGTTGGTCGTCGACGCCAAAACGAAGGGTGTTTCCATTCAACGCACCGAGTTGATCGATGGTCGGAATGCCGCACGGATCACTTTCGATGATGTGGCGGTCGATGCTTCGCGCGTTCTTGGCCAGATCGACGGCGGGGCCGACCTACTCGATCAAGTCTTTGATCGTGCGACGATCGGCTTGTGTGCCGAAATGCTGGGCAGCTTCGAAGAGGCCTTCGAGCGCACCCTCGAGTATTTGAAGACCCGAGAACAATTCGGAGTCAAGATCGGCACATTCCAGGGCTTGCGACATCGTGCCTCGGAGATGTTCGGCGAGCTCGAATTCGCGCGAACCGTGGTGCTCGACGCCTTGACTTCGATCGACGAAGGGCGAGACGACATCTCCGAATGCGCGAGTGGCGCGAAAGCACGTTGCTCGGACGTCGCGAACCTGATCGGTGCCGAAGCGGTCCAGATGCACGGGGGCATCGGCATGACGGACGAGGAAGAGATTGGTCTCTTCTTCAAGCGACTGAAGGCAGCGGAGTTCACTCTCGGCGACGCCTCCTATCACCGCAATCGTTATGCCGGCCTGCGCGGCTATTAGCCCCGTCTATTCGGATATCTCAGACATTTCAGACATCAAAAGGAGACGATCTCATGTCCACCGATTCTCTCGAAGCATTCAAACAGGAAGTCCGTAGCTGGGTCGAGGATATTCTTCCCCCGGAACTCCGCGTCGGAAATCGAAATGATCTCCCCAAAGAGCCACTCGGAAAGTGGATCAAGGCGTTGGCCGATCGCGGTTGGATCACGCCGCAATGGCCCAAGGAATATGGCGGCGGCGGGCTTGATCGCAAACACGCCGGTGTCTTGATGGGCGAGCTCAAGGCCGTGCGCGCGCCGATCATCGGTTCCTTCGGAACCAGCATGCTCGGCCCGACGCTGCTGGAGTTCGGAACGGAAGAACAGAAGCAGGAGTTCCTGCCCGCGATCTCGCGAAACGAGATTCGCTGGTGTCAGGGCTACAGCGAGCCGGGCGCCGGTTCGGACCTGGCGAGCCTGCAGACTCGTGCCGTCCTCGAAGGCGATGAATATGTCATCACGGGCCAGAAGATCTGGACCACGGGAGCGGACAAGGCCGATTGGATTTTTTGTCTCGTGCGGACAGACCCCGAGGCGTCGAAGCACGAAGGGATCAGCTTCATTCTCTTCCCGATGCATCAAGACGGAGTCGAAGTTTCGCCCCTTCAATTGATTGACGGGACCGCCCATTTTTCGCAGGTCTTCTTCGACGGTGCCAAAGCCAAGGCCAATCATGTGATCGGGCCGGTCAATGGCGGATGGACGGTCGCCAAGCGTCTCCTTCAACATGAGCGAAGCACAGACGGCGGCAGTGAGGGTGGGCTTAGTGGCGCCCAAAAGGAAACACTGGTCGAGCTCGTAAAGCGGGAGGTCGGAATCGAGAATGGCGTATTGGCCGATCCCATGATCCGACAGCGACTGGCGGCGCAGGAGCTCGAAATGCGCGCGCTCAGCCTGACGATGAGGCGGGCCGGGGAAGAGGCGCGAGCCAGCCAGACTGCTCGCGACATCGGCTCGCTCGGAAAATATCGATGGGCGAATATGGTGAAGAACGAACAGGACATCGCGATGATGGCCCACGGAACCCAGGGGCTTGGTTGGGACGGTCCCGGCTTCAAGGACACGCAGCTCGAACGGACCCGTGCCTGGCTCACGACCCGGGCAGACTCGATCTGGGGCGGCACTAACGAGGTGCAGCTCAACGTGATTGCGAAGCGTGTACTGCGAATTCCAGAGTAGGATGTCGGATTGGCCTGGCTAGCGAGTGGCGCGGGCCTGGAAATTTTTTGAGAGGAATGAGTCATGTGGGTACAGGTGGCTGCGATCTCGGGCACGCTCGCCGTTATCGCAGGGGCGTTCGGTGCCCACGGACTCAAGGCCCGGGTCGGTCCGGAACAACTCGCGGCCTGGGCGACGGCGGCGCAATATCACCTACTGCACAGCGTCGTTCTATTGACCCTTGGACTCTTCGCGGCCTACAGCGGTCGTTCGATCAAACTCCCCGCGTCGCTCTTCAGTGTAGGAATCGTTTTGTTTTCGGGATCGATCTACTTGCTCGTCCTCACGAAGATGCGTTGGCTCGGACCCGTGACGCCGATCGGCGGACTATTCTTGATCCTCGGTTGGCTGTCGCTCGTACGGCTCTCGAGCGAATGAGCCCGAAATCGTTTCGCCCGCAACCACCCCAGACTTTCAGCCTCAATAGGAGACATGACAATGAAAACGCGAATCACTGAACTCTTTGGCATCGAACATCCGATCATCCAGGGTGGCATGCATTTCGTCGGTCTTGCCGAACTCGCCTCCGCGGTTTCCAACGCAGGTGGTCTCGGCATCATCACAGCGCTCACCCAGGGCACGCCAGAAAAGCTCGCCAAGGAAATCGCACGCTGCCGCGAGATGACCGACAAGCCATTCGGCGTCAATGTGACTTTTCTTCCTTCGCTGACCCCGCCCGATTACCCGGGACTCTTCAAGGTGATCATCGAAAGTGGGATCAAGGCCGTCGAAACGGCGGGGAACAATCCCGCGGAATGGCTGCCGATGCTCAAGGAAGCGGATATCAAAGTCATCCATAAATGCACTTCGGTTCGCCACGCATTGAAGGCCGAACGGATTGGCTGCGATGCCGTTTCCGTGGATGGCTTCGAATGTGGTGGTCATCCGGGCGAAGACGATGTGACCAATTTCATTCTTCTGCCCCGGGCCGCGGAGGAACTCGAGATTCCCTTCGTTTCTTCTGGTGGCATGGCGGACGGGCGAAGTCTCGTGGCCTCTCTGGCGATGGGCGCGGAGGGGATGAATATGGGCACACGCTTCATTGCGACTGAGGAGGCGCCCGTCCACGCGAACGTGAAACAAGCGCTGGTGAATGCGACGGAACTGGATACGCGTCTGATCATGCGCGGATTGCGCAATACCGAGCGGGTCTTGACCAACGCCGGTGTCGAACGCTTGATCGAGAAGGAAAAAGCACTTGGTGCGGATCTCAAATTCGAAGACATCCTTCCGGAAGTGGCCGGCATCTATCCGCGGGTGATGCAAGAGGGCGAGGTCGACGCCGGTGCCTGGTCTTGCGGCATGGTCGCAGGGCTCATCCACGACGTGCCCACGGTCAAAGCGCTGATCGACCGGATCATGGCCGAAGCAGACGAGATCATCACGCAGCGTCTGGCGGATTTTCAATCCGCTTGATCGAGCAAGCAGAGCCGGCCGGGCCGATCGAGGGCGCGGCGGCCGACAGCTTCGGAGACTGTCGCGATTGCGGGGTGCGACATCGACTGCCGGTCGGGAATGCCGGTGCATTGGCGCTCGAAATCATGCGTGAGTTCGAAACGATTGGACGTCTCGACTACCGCGTGCCGGAGGCCGAAGCCGACCCTCGACTCGCCTTCGCGAATCTCTTTGCTGGCGGACGCGGCAATATGTTCGGAGTGCTCGAATGCGAGGATGCGGGCGGAGAGACGGTGATCTTGCGAGCATTTTCGTCGCTTTGGGACGGAATTCGGCAGATCGATGGCTGGGTCTTGCCGGTGCTCGGTGTCGACGTCTACGAGGGTGTGATTCTTCCGGCGCAGGCTGACATCAAATCGATGACTGCGGAGATGGGCGATCTGGATGCGCGGTCACAGGCCTACGCGGACCTACAGAATCGTCGCAAACACGTATCGCAGACGCTCTGGAAGGAGATGTGTGCGCGGTATCGCTTTCGGAACTTTCGAGGCGAAGAACGAGGTCTCGCGGAAGCAATCCTGCCCGGAACACCCGTCACTGGCGGCATGGGCGAGTGCTGCGCACCGAAGCTGCTCAATCATGCTGCGCGAAACCGGCTGCGCCCACTTGGGCTCGCAGAGTTCTATTGGGGAAATGAGCGCCGTGGTGGGGGGCGCGTAGCGAGTCGAGTCGTCGGTGAATTCTATCCGAGCTGCACCGCTCGCTGTCAGCCGATCCTTGGGTTTCTGTTATGCGGGCTGGGCGAATGAGTTCGAAATGAGTCCTAGATGACGGCAAAGTTACTGGAGATCGTTCACGAGGATCCGGATTTCGTGATCGTCGACAAGGTGAGCGGGATGCTCTCGGTGCCGGGGCGTGGTCCAGAGAAGCGTGACTGCGTAGCCGAGCGCGTCCGCGAAATGTATCCGGGCTGCCCCGAACAACCCGCAGTGCATCGCCTCGACATGGATACGTCGGGATTATTGGTGGTTGCCCGAAACGCCGAAGCCCACCGCGCGCTTTCGATGCAATTTCAACGACGTGAGGTCCGGAAGCGCTACTACGCGTTGCTCGAGGGCGTCTTGAAGGAGGAGGGCGGTACGATCGAGCTTCCCTTTCGTCTCGATATCGATAACCGGCCCTATCAGATTCACGATCCCATTCATGGCAAGATCGGCGTCACCCATTGGCAAAAGATTTCGGTGGAGGCGGGCGTGACCCGGGTTCTCTTCATTCCGACGACGGGCCGAACCCACCAGCTTCGCGTGCACTCGGCTCACGAACTGGGACTCGGAACGCCGATCGTCGGTGATCCCCTCTACGGCACGGGAAGCGGCCCAGGCCAGCTCAAGCTTCATGCTGCGGAACTAGCGTTTCAGCACCCGAAGAGTGGTGGGGAACTGAGTTTTATCTCCAACCCGCATTTCTAGTGTAGGCCCGCGAGTTCGAGCGGCTGGTGTCGCGCTCACGGCAGTAGACGTGGCGAAGTTTTTTTCGATTCGCACGAAAAAGATCTGCCACTTTTTGATCTTGGTTCTTTCTGCTCAGCCAGATGATTCGTACGGCCCGCTGTTGACTGGGGGGCCGAATTACTGCTTAACTTAGGCTTGGGAAGGGCGGACAAAAGGTCCCGCTTCATGCTGCTATTGCGCTCCTCTTCCCGCACCCCGTCCACCCCTCATCCCCTCGCAGATCGTCTCTCCCGGCCGCCAGCCGAGTGGGTTCGCGAGAGCGTAACGCCGCGCTCCTCGAGGCTGAGCGTGTTATGTGCGGGCATCCTGATTTTTCTAGCTGCTCCGGTTTGGGCAGAGACCGTGACTGTGACCGGTGCCGACGGAATCGCTGGCCCCGACGGTGGAGTGGGCGAAGCCGGAACCGATGGCGGGACGGCCGAAGACGCGGTCGCGTTGTCGGATTCAGCGGACCCAGGCAATACGGCGACAGCCTTAGGAGGCGTCGGCGGTGCAGGAGGCGTTGGCGGCTCTGGAACGCCAGCTGGAAACGGTGGGGCGGGTGGTAATGGTGGCCTGGCCCGTGCCGAGGCGACAGCGTCGGCCTCGTCGGGCAACGGTTTCGCCGTTGCCGAGGCGCGTGGCGGTCGTGGGGGCGCGGGCGGTGTAGCGGGCGCGGACGGCGTTGCCGTCGGTGGTGTGGGCGGCCGTGGCGGCGATGCATCCGCCACTGGAACGGCTACGACAGGAGGGTTCGGGGCGTCGGCCAGAGCGACGAGTTTTGCGGGTGCCGGCGGATTTGCCAGCGGCGCGGGCGCGCGCGGCGGTGACGGTGGCACGGCCACTGCTCGAACGGAGGCCCGCGGCGTTGCCTCTGCCATGGCGAGAGCGGTGGCTTACGGTGGTGACGGTGGAGGCGGAGCACTGGGCGCCGACGGCGGGGATGGCGCAAGTGTTTCCCTTGGCAGTGACTCGACCTTGGCGACGGTCACAGAGGCGACGGGTTTTCTCTCGTACGAGCAATCAGCTCGTGGCGGTGACGGCGGTCAAAGTCTCAACGCGGCGGCTGGCAACGGCGGCGATGCCGACACCCTTCTTTCGCTTGATTCCGCGACCGGCGCTTCGCTTCAGATCGATCTCGAGAGTTTCGCGGGTGACGCCGGTCTTGCCTCCGGCGAGGGCCTTGATGGGTTGGCTGGCAACGCGACTTCTCGGGCGAATGCGACACTCGGTGGCGCCCTGCGAATCACAACCGAGAGCAGAGGCGGCGACGCCAGTCGGATCGGAACCACGAACAGCACTGGACAGAGCGGCGGAAATGCTGACTCGCGTGCGACGGGCGTTTCGACGAGCTCGACCGAGGATGTCTTCATTTCGGTTCGGGCCTCTGCCGGTTCGGGCGGGGTGGGCCGCGGTACGGGTCAGCGGGGTGGTGTCGGCGGAACCGTGACTGGCTTCGCTTCGGGATCGACGGTGGCCGGTGGGACGGGTCGAACTTCTGTCGGTCTGACCATCACGGGTGGAGGAGGTGGCGCTGGCGTGGACGGCGCGGACGCCGGCAGTGGCGCGGATGCATTCCTAGAGGACGCTGTACAAGGCGCGGGTTCCGATGTTTCGCTTCGACAGCTCGTGGTTGGGGGCGGCACCGGCCGTATCTTTTCCTCGGGTCCAGAGATAGTCACCCAGAGTCGAGCCGGAAATGCGACCTCGCTTCTGGAAGCCTCCAACCCGGTTGGCGATTTGAGCATCGCCTCGCTTGCGATCGGTGGTAGCGCCAGTGCGACGGGTGCGCGTCCAGGCGATGCCCTTGCCGCAGGTGTTGCGACAGCGTCCGGTGACGTTTCGGTCTTCGTTTCTTCGACCGCGGGCAGCCCCGCCGCCGGGGGTAGCGCCGCAGGGTCCAGCCCTGCATTGGCCAACATCGGCGCCGTGCGAGGCGACTCGACGGGCGCTGGCGATGTCGAGGTCCGTTTGGAAATGAATGCGGGAAGCGGTGGGAGTAGCTCCTCGGTGGGCGGGAACGGCGGTGATGCGGTGGTCGTGGACGCCGTCGATGGGAATACGGCGGGCCTTCTCACGTTTCGCCAAAGCGCGGTTGCGGGCAATGGCGGCAGAGTCAGCGGAACCGATCCCTTCGCGATCGGAGGGTTCGCGGGCGATGCGACCAGCGAACTGACCCGGAGCAAGAGCGCACAACGGCTGTTTATGTCGGTGAGCTCCGAGGGTGGTGACGCCGAAGATCTTCGAGTTTTCGTCGCGCCCGCAGGTGGCAGCGCGCAATCGCTCGTCGATGGACAGAACGACGCCGGCGAGGTGGTCGTGGAATACAGTGCGCTCGGCGGGGGCGGGTCCGATTCCAATCGACTCGGTCGGGATGCGGGGGCCGGAGGGGATGCGACCTCGATCGCCCGAGGATCCTCGGCCGGTAACGGGAACGCAGTGCTGGTCGGCCTGGGCTTTTCATCGCAGACCGAAGGTGGTCGCGGCGGCCTGGCGGGAAGCGGTCTAGGCGTATTAGGCGGTGGTGATGGCGGGCGCGCGCTGACCGATGCCGAGGGCGTGGCGCAGGGCGATAGCCGAGTGAGCGTCGAGGCGAATGCGCTCGGTGGACGAGGTGGGTCTCGCTCGACTTTCGCGGCCGGCGAAGCACGCGGCGGACAGGGCGGGGCGGCGGAAGCCCGTGCGCGCGGCTTCAACGCCGGCTCTAGCTCCGTTGACGTTCTGGCTTCGGCGGAAGGCGGAATCGGCGGCACTCACGGTGCGAGGACCAATGGCGGCGATGGTGGCGAGGCGATCGCGATCGCGTACGGCGAATCGAGTGGTGGCGGGAATGTGACCGTGACGGCTCGGGTCGTCGGTGGTGCCGGCGTTCACGGCGGCCAATCGGTCGACGGCCGCCTCGAAAACGCCGTTTCCGGGTCGACCGTCGGGGTGTTGCGTCTGGTTCAGGAAGCCACCGGCGGCGTCGGTGGCGCCGGCGGTTCAGCCGGTTCGGCGCTGTCCTCACTGGAATTTGTCGATGACGACGGCGGCCGACTCGAGCTCGAATCGATCGCTCGCGGCGGCGACCAGGGTACGCCGGGCGCCGCTATGGCCTCTGCGGCCGGGACCGGTCGCGACGACGTCTTCGTGACGGCTCGTGCGATCGGCGGAAATGGAGGAGACGTTGGGGTCGATGGCGGGCAGGCCACCCTGGGTCCGGTCTCGGGCATTTCGCTCGCCGGCGGCACGGTGATCGTCGAGGGCGAAGCGATCGGTGGGCGTGGAATCCGGGCCAGCACCCGGCCGCCCGGACAACAGGGTGGGGCCGGAGCCGACGTCGTCCTGGACAATGTGGTCGATGGACAAACGACGGGTGTACTGCAGTTGATTCAACGGGCGGTGGCCGGTGGGGGCGGCGGTTTCGAGGTCGGAAGCCTGCCCGGGGAGGCCGGAGATGCGACGAGCCGACTCGTGCGGGCGGCCTCTTCGAGTGAGTTCGAAGCGGTTGTCGAGGCGGTCGGTGGACGCGGCGGCAGCCAATCCCAATCGAGCTCCCCGAGCCCGATTCCCGCACCGGGTTCGAAGGGCGGGACGGCGCTCGCCGAAGCGACCATCTCGAATGATTCCGGACTCGTCCGCGCGCTCGTACTCGCTCGTGGCGGTCTTGGAGGTTCCTCTTCTACGAGTGGTACCGGCGGCGATGGGGGCACCGCGACCGCCCGCGCGACTGCGAGTTCGGCCGGCGACGGGAATACGGTCGTGGTGGGTGGCGTTGGGGAGTTCGGTGCGCTCGGTGGGCGTGCGGACATCCTTGCCCCGTATCTGCGATTTGGTGAGGCCGGGAATGGGGGCGACGCGGATAGTCGCTCGATTGGAACAGCGTTAGGCGGAAGCGTCGTCATGGTCAACGACCGGGCGATCGGCGGCGAGGGCTTCGACGGCGGGAATGCGATTTCCTATGCGGAGGGTCGAAACGAAGGCAGTGAAGACGTCACCGTTCTGGCCGAAGCGATCGGTGGGGACTCGATTCGACCCGATGGCCAAGGCGGGACGGCCGCGGCGACGGCACGCGGCAGCTCGACGACCGGCAACGTCTCCGTGACCACGGTGGCGATGGGCGGCGAGAGCGGGGAAATCTCGCTGGGCGCCGGACCCTCGATCGGAATCGGCATCGACGCGATCAATACGCTGAGCGGCTCGACGGCCGGACAGCTGACGTTGATGCAGATCGCGATCGGTGGTGCGTCGAACTCTGCCGACCCGCTTGCGGGAACGGCCGGGGCGGCGAACTCCTCGATCGAAGCGACGAATGAAGGGGGCGGCGCGCTCGTTCTGATTGCCGAGGCGACGGGTGGGGCCGGGCTGGAAGATTATGTGAGCGGTGGCGCGGCGACGACTTCGGCGCGTGGAATCGGTGTTGGCTCTTCGAGCGTCGATGTGCGGGCGACTTCACGCGGCGGACAAGGGGCGTCCATCGACAACGCGCCCATGCTGGTCGGTGCGGGTTCAGGTGGAATGGCCATTGTCGAAAGCGCTTCCGGTGAGTCCGCTGGGGGTGGGGCTGTTCGTGTTCGTGCTGAAGCCTTCGGAGGCGATAGCCTTCGATTGGGCGGAAATGGCGGTGATGCGGAGATCATCGATGCCGTATCGGGTTCAACCTCTGGACAACTCACCCTCGAACAATTCGCGAGAGGTGGGACGGGTGCCACCGGTGGGAAGGGCACAAGCCGCTTCGACCAAAGCACTACGGCCGCTCAGGTCTATGTGCTGTCGCAGACCGAAGGAGGCCGCGCGCAAGAGGCTGCGTTGTTCACGAATAGCCAGGCGGGTCGCGGTGGAGACTCTGAGTCCGCACTGCGGATATCGAATAATGGGGGCAGCGTCGAAGCCTATGCCAAGTCGGTGGGCGGCGGCGGGTTTTCAGTGGATTCTGGCGACACAGCGATGAACGGTGACGGCGGGAACGCCAGCGTGGATGCTTATGCCCGGATCGCTGGCGATGGCAATACGTTGATTCTCGGTGATTTGGCCGGAACCGCTCGCAGCGGCGCCATCGGTGGGCGAGCCGGCTTCAATCGATCGTCGACCGATCTCGGTGGCGGTCGCGGAGGGAATGCGTCGAGTCGCTCGGAGGGAATCGCTGACGGGAATAGTTTCGTTCAGGTCTATGACGTCGCCGTCGGTGCGCTGGGCAGAAATAGCTCGGTGTCAGCGGGTGATGGCGGCGACGCCAGCTCGATCGCGATCGGACGAAACGCGGGCATTGCCGCCGTCGAAGGTGAGGGCATCCAAGGCCTCGTCGTGATCGCCGACGCACGCGGTGGATACGGAGGGCAAAATTCGTCTGGCCTTCCCGGTGCCGTGCGCAGAGGAGCGAACGGTTCGGCGGTCGCGAACGCCTCCGGTTTCTCCGGGCCAGGCGACGTCGCCGTGACAGCGACGACGGCCACCGGATTCCAGGGCGTCACGATTGGCCTCTTGTCTTCGGAAACCGCCACTGCCCGTTCCGAAGCGATGGGAGTGGGAGGTCGCGGTCTGGTGCGGGCAATTTCGACGAGCAATGCCGGAGAGCTAGGCGTTTCGGCCTTCGATACGAGCGCTGTAGCGGTCGTGTCGGTTGCATCGCTCGCACGCGCTGAATCTTCAGCTGGAGGATCGGCCACGAGCGTCTTTCAATCCGATCTGGATGCCGCCGCCTTCGTCGGTGGTTCACATTCGAGGACTGGGGAGTGGGCTCGCGTTGGCTTGCAGCTTCGTGGGTCACAGGTCGGGCCGAACATCATACTCGCTGCCGTGGCACAAATCGGTAGTGTGGAGTTGGTTGCCGATTCCCTCGACGGTGTCTTTGTCAGCTTTCTCGATACGAGGATCGACGACGACCTCTTCAGCACGGTTCGTTTCCGAATCGAGAATGCCGGCGAACTCCTGCTCGAGCAGGTCTTCGATCGCGCGGAAGACGCACGCGTGTTCTTCGGCACGGTGCTTGATCTCGGCGACTACGACGACGCGCTGATGATCACCGGGATCGATCTGCAGTTCACGCTCTTGATGGATAGCACGACGCAGGGGGCGCGTTTCGGAACCTACTTTGCGGTCGGAACGGTCGTGGTCCCCGAGCCTGGTACGGGGATGCTTCTAGTCATGGGCCTGATCTTGATGGCGAGGCGAAGTAGAGGCGATCATTGATCAGAAGCACGACCACGAAGCGCTAGTTTCAGATCTGCGCGAGTTTGTTCTTCGCCTCGATCCAGAGCGAGAGGTATCGCGTGCTGCGATGATGATGATCTCGAAGCATCGCGCCAGTGAAATTTTGCGCTCGTCGTTCATGCAAATCCTGACGCGCGCGCGCGATCTCCTCTATCAGCCACCGCTCGTGTTGTTCGCGAGCGAAGCGCCGTTCGAGGATCTCGAACCCGTTGGTCTGGGCGCGCTCCCAAGAGCGTTTGTCTTCATGTAGACGCACCGCCGCGTGCGCGATCGAAGTCGCATCGTCTTCGATTTCGCCGCCCCAGGGCAGGTCGCCTGCCATGCCCTCCGCTCCGATGGAAGTGGTGACATTGGGCGTGCCGTTTCGCATGGCATCGATCAGCTTGCCCTTGAGGCCCGCGCCGAAGCGAAGCGGCGCGAGACAGACGCGCGCTTCGAGGAACCGAGCGTCGACCTCCTCGACTCGGCCGTCCATGAAGAACCCCTGATCCGGTCGGTGCAAGGACATCTGTTCGTCAGACGCGTAGGAGCCTGCAACGTGCAAAGAGATCTGTGGGAGTTGCTTGCGGACGCGCGGCCAGACTTCGGTCTTCAGCCACTGGACTGCATCCCAATTGGGTGCGTGGCGAAAATTTCCGACCACGAAGAAATCACGCCGCCTTTCGAACGCGGGCATCTCGTTCTTTTCGACCCGCGTCGGGGGCTCGATCATGAAGGGGCAATAGTGAAGGAGCGCCCGATCGATCCCGAAGGTCTTCGACAGCAATTCCATTTCATGGTTGGAGATGATCAGCGTGAGGTCCGACCGGAGAATGGCTGCGATCTCTCGACGCGCGACAGCATTGTTCAGCACCAACTCGCCCTGGGCTTCGCCTTTCCGGTGGGCCTGCTGGCGGGCGTCCCGCAGACAATGCAGGTCTTCGCAATTCAGGATTCGAAGAGCGTTCGGACAATTCTGCTCCACGCGCCAGCCGAATTGTTCTTCGATGAAGAAGCGATCAAAGAGGACCACCTGGGGCTGGAGCGAATGTAGAAGCTGATCGAAGCCAGGGTCATTGACCTTCACGGATTCGGTCGAAATTCCCAGCGAAGCCAGATCGACGGCGAATTCGGAGTCCAAGGCCGTCGAGGCGAAGGTCACGGACCAACCTTCCCGGATCAGGGGGCGCAGCACTTGTAGAATATGCGCGCCCGCGGCGGACGAGCGCGGTTCGGGCCAGACGGCTCCGACGACCAACAAGCTTGTCATTCTGGCTTTCGGCCGTCCGGGGGCCAGGAGTCGATGCCTTCTTCGAGGGGGATGGCCAGGGATCTTGCCAATTTCGAAACCAGCTGCCAGCAGCCGACGGCGGTGACGAGTTCAATCGTCGAATTCTGACCGAAGCGCCCGATACATGCCTTCATCTGGTCACCTGAGAGTGCGCCGTCATCGAGCAGCGTATCGACGGCGTCGAGGAGCATTTTTTCCTCTTCTCCGAAATGGCTGCTCTTTCGCCAATCGCCGCGTAGCTCGAGCAGGTCCTGATCGCTGCATCCGAACTGCTCGCGGGCGATCTTCCAATGCTGGGTCCATTCGTAGTCTGCGCCCGTCGACCATCCGATTCGCATGATCAATAGCTCTCGCAAGCGATCGTCCAATTCACCACCGAAAAGCAGGGAGATCAAGAGATCCGAGAGCGCTTTGGCGGTCTTCGGTCTCTGGAGCATGACGCGGAATACATTCAATTCCGCAAAGGCGGGAATCATCTCGACCAGGCTCGCGGCCTCTTTCGCGTCATCGAGTGAGAGTATATCGACCCGGCAATCAGTCATGGGTTCTGGCCTCCTACATTGGGTGCTTTATCCGAAATGGATGAAATGCGCGTCTCAGTGGTTCGTTGGCTTGCGTTAGTCGTGACGATCGGATGTTTCGGGCTTTCGGGTGCCTGCGAGAAAGAGACGCTTCAGTTCTCCCGCGAAGCGATGCGTTTCTTCACTGGCGGACTCTTCGCTGCCGCCACGCTGCCGTGCCATGATGCTCCATACGAGCGCTGAGGTCAGGCCGATCACACCTAACATCTCTGGATCGATACCCGGTAGGCTGTTCGGGCTTTTCGAGATCTCTTCGAGTGAGCTCAAATATCCTTCCCAGCCCCGGCGTGGTTGACTCTCGCCCGCCAGGAGATGGAAGATCCAGAGACGCGCGATATCGGGGTGCTCGTCAAAATAGTGAACGAAGAAGTCGATCTGTTCGCCCAGTCCGCGGGGTTCTCGCAGCATTTCGCTGAGTTCACTCGCGATCTCTTCTGCGACGGCTTGACTGAGCTCCCGTCGACTGCGGAAATGCTGGTAGGCGGTACTTCTGTTCAGGCCCGCCCGCTTGGCGACTTCGACGATCGTGAGGCCGTCGGGTCCGCGCTCGGCGAAGAGATCCCGGGCGGCACGAATGAGCGCTTCCCGGGAGGCCCGGCCATCGCTTCGTAAAGCCCGCTTGCGGGGCGTATTGCTCGTGGGCTCTTCTGGCAGCTGGTCTTGCATGCGTTAATACCATCACCTATGTTGGATTTAAGTTAGCGCGAAGCGCTCGAGCCGCCATAGAGTGCGGATGGCCGAAGGCCGAAGGTCGGAGGGACGCGAGCGTTCTTGCCCGGCGCTCAACGAGGATGAGACCCATGAGCAAGTCCGCGCCCGACCCCGAAGCCGATACTGAGAAGGCGATCGTTCTCACGCGCAGGGATGGGGTCGCGACGATCACCCTCAATCGGCCCAAAGTCATGAACGCACTGACGTCCGAATATTTTGCCGAGCTCGGTGAGCGATTCGATGAAGTGGCGGCGAACCCGGAAGATCGAGTGCTCGTCCTGACGGGTAGTGGTCGAGCCTTCTGTGGAGGGGCCGATCTCAGCGGCGTCAGCGAAGGGCTGAAGCGGCTGTCCGGCGGCCCGATCGATCGCCAACAATTCATACGTGAGACCCTCGTTCCGGCGCTGAAGCTTCATCGTCTTCCCAAGCCGACCATTGCCGCCGTGAACGGAGTGGCCGCGGGGGGCGGCTGTAATCTTGCACTCGGCTGCGACGTCGTCTTTGCCGGGGCGTCCGCGCGCTTCGCGCAAATCTTCGTCAACCGTGCACTCGCCGTCGACTACGGCGGGACCTGGCTCCTGCCTCGACTGATCGGTCTGCAAAAGGCCAAGGACCTTGCTTTTCGAGGGGATGTCATCGATGCCGGCGAAGCGCTGAAGCTGGGGCTTGCCCTGGAAGTCGTCGCCGACGATCACTTGATGAAGCGAGTGGGAGAATACGCGCGTGTGTTGGCCGGCAAGCCGCCGATCGCGCTTTCCATGATCAAGACGGGCATGAACCGATTGATGGATGCGGGCTTCGAGGAGGGACTCGAGTTCGAGGCGGAGGCGCAGGCGGTTTGTCTTGGTTCAAAGGATTTCAGGACGGCGATGATCGCCTGGCTGAAGAAGACCGACGGCGACTACATTGGAGAGTAGGGTCGGAGAGTAGGGAGAAGGTCCGGCAGCAGACCCGATACCGGGGCCGGACTCAAGGGAGAGTAGTCGTGACGCTACCGAAGACGAGTTTTGCGATGGTCCAGACCGCGGTGCGCAAGCTCGAGCCGAGAGATATTGCGATGCCCCAGATCTCGGACGATGCCGGAATCGTTCGGATCGATGCCTGCGGAATCTGTGGCAGCGACTATGAACAATACGAGGGCGTCTTGCGTTCGCCGATGCCGGCGATTCCCGGTCACGAGCCGCTCGGTACGGTCGCAGCGATCGGTGATCGCGCGGCCAAGCGCTGGGGGATCGATGTCGGGGATCGCATCGCCGTCGAAACGATGTTGGCGTGCCATCATTGCGGGCCTTGTCTCGGCGGCTCCTATCACCTGTGCGATACGCGACGGATCTATTCCTATATTCCCTTGTCGGACGAGCCGGGACTCTGGGGCTCGTATGCCCAATACATGTACCTCGATCCGAACGCCGTCGTGCACAAAATCGACAAGACATTGGCTCCCGAGATTGCGGTGATGTTCAACCCGCTCGGTGCGGGTTTTCGTTGGGGTGTCGAGATTCCCCAAACGGGTCCCGGCGATACCGTCGTGATCATGGGACCGGGGCAACGCGGGCTGGCGAGTGTGCTCGCCTGTCGCGAAGCCGGCGCCGACAAGATCATCGTGACCGGGCTCGAGGCGGACGCCCGAAAGCTCGAGATTGCACGCGCTTTCGGAGCCGACGCAACGATCGATGTGGACAATGAGGATCCGATGCAGCGTGTAAGGGAACTCACGAATGGGCGGGGCGCGGATGTCGTGCTCGACGTTTCGAGTTATGCGACGGAGCCGGTCGTTCAGGCGATCGACTTCGCACGGATGGGCGGCTGTATCGTGCTGGCCGGCGTCAAGGGCTTCAAGCCGATCCCCGACTTCATCTCGGACAAGGTCGTCATGAAGGAGCTTACGATCAAGGGCGCGATCGGTGTGACCCGAACCGGCTACGCGAGTGCGATTCGGTTGCTCGAGAAGCGACAACATCCGGTCGAGATGATGCATACCCATGACTTCAAATTGGAAGACGCAGAATTGGCGATCAAGACACTCGCCCGAGAAATCGAGGGGGAGGAATCCATCCACTCCTGCCTGATTCCGGAATTCTAGAACTGATACGAGACAACCTGGAGAGCAGCAATGGACAAGATCAAGAAATGGGTCGAAGAGTCGCCCTACAGTCAATTCCTGGGCGTTCAGCTCGAATCCGTCGATGAATCGAGCGCTCGCTTGCGGCTTCCCTACCAGGATGAGAACTCCAATCCCGGCAAGGTGCTACATGGCGGATGCGCAGCTTCGATCGGCGCGATCGCGGGTCAGGCCATCGCCCGGGCTGCGCTCGGGGAAGACGCTGGACCCTTTCACACGGCACAGATGCAGGTGAGCTACCTGGCCGCGGCGATCGGCGAAGACGTCGTTGCGGATGCCCGACTCCTTCGCCGCGGGCGAGAAATCTGTTTCGTCGGGATCGACGTCAAAACCGTCGAGGGGAAGCCGATAGCCCAGCTGATGACGACCGTGCGCGGCCGCTTCGGTCAGGACGACGCGAGCTACTACGTTTCCCAGGGTGACCATGGCGAATCCGACCCGGGCGTGATGGGTCCCTTCATCGGCGGCGTGCCTTTCATTGGGAGCCGCGGAATCACGGTTGAACACATGACGGAGGGAACTTCGAGACTCGTGATGCCACAGCTGGGCGACAACGGCGATGCCTCAGGTGGCGTTCACGAAGGGGCGGTATTGGCCTTGTTGGATACGACGGGCGCGATGGGCGCATGGGCTGAATCTGGTCCTGGAAAGTACAAGGCCTCAACCGCTTCCATGCAGATCCAGATCCTCGGCCCGGCGCCGAAGGGCGACCTGGTCGCCTACGGAAGATGTATCCAGAACGATCACGAGATCTACTGGGTTGATGTCGAAGTGGCGAACGTCGCCGACGGGCAAGTCAATGCGCGAGGCACCGTTCTCTACCGAATCGTGAAGTAGTCGTTGCGAAGTTAGTCTGTCGGTGTTGTTGTTGTTGTTGTTGTTGGGCTGGATCGATGCCTACCCAGCGATCGCGGAAGGGCTAGGCCTCACCGCTTGGGGATGACGCACCGCTTCACGCGTTGGACTGAGCACGATCACGCACGCGTTGCAGATAAACTTCGGGAGGCACGAAGGCCAGCCAAACCGTCACCCCAGCGATCAGGCCCGCGACGGAGGTCGCCATGAGAACGGGAACCGAGGTCGCGACGTTCTCTGCCCAGAGTCGTCCCAGATAGAAGATGAGGAAGGCCGCGAAGACTGCGCAGGACGAGACAGTCCAGAGCTTGAAGCGATCGGTGATGACGGGGTCCGCCAGGCCGAGCTTCAAGCGCCGCCGCATGGCGTCGTAGTAGCGCCCGGCCTCCAGGGCCGCCCAGAGATAGGCGCCGGCCCGCGACCAGAAGCCCAGTTCATACCAGAGGCCTCCATCGCGGAAGGTCCAGGCGCCGGCAATCGCACTTTCGCCTAGCAGGCTCAACGCGAAGGCCGTCGCGCTCCCCAAGACGAGATAGCGTGGCCACCGCTCGGCCGGACGAAAGGTCTTCCAGGTTGCGAGGAGCATGGCCAGGCCGGCGAGATCCTGAAACAAGAGCGCCGTCGGGAGTAGCGCCGGCACGGGTGCGCCCGCCAGCGCGGCTTTGCGGGCCGCAATCGAGAGTGGATATCCGATCACACCTAGCGAAAGGAGGGAGAGCCCAAAATAGAGTTCGGGAAGCCCGCGCGTCTTGCGAGCGAGCAGGACCAGACGCAGCCCGACGACACCATCAGCGATGATCATGACCAACAGGCCGATTCCGAGAAGCTGCGTCATTGGCACCGAGTCGGCTCGCCGTCGGCCAACCTTGAACGCGTGGAGGCCGGTTTGAACGAATTTCGGAGCGAAGGTCGAGACCGCGGGGCGGCCTCCACGGGTGGTTGGGGTCCCCCTGGCGTCGCGATTCCGCGAGAAGCACCTCCGCCAGATGACGGCGTCCAGCTTGCTATGAACGGGGCGAGGCCCAGGCGCGTACGGTTTCAGTCGAGGTCGCTCGCGTCGTGTCGCTCCGGGACGCGTAGTTCTTCCGGGCCCCAGGCCTTGTTGACGCGCTCGCCCCGCTGTACTGCCGGGCGTTCCTGAATTTCGTTGGCCCAACGAACGACATTTTCGTAGGACTTCACATCGAGGAAGGTTTCGGCTTCATAGATGTTATTCAGCACGACGCTGCCGTACCAGGGATAGTTCGCGATGTCGGCGATATTGTATTCGTCGCCGCAAAGAAATCGTCGATCGGCCAGGTTGCGGTCCAATACGTCGAGCTGGCGCTTGACCTCCATCGTAAAGCGGTTGATCGGGTATTCGTATTTTTCAGGCGCGTAGGCATAGAAATGACCAAATCCGCCCCCCAGATAGGGAGCACTGCCCATCTGCCAAAAGAGCCAGGACATGCATTCCGCTCGAGCCGAGGGATCCTTGGGTAGAAACGCGTCAAATTTCTCGGCCAGGTAGACGAGGATCGCTCCGGACTCGAAGACTCGAGTCGTGGGCGAAGTGCTGTGATCGACCATCGCGGGGATCTTGGAATTCGGGTTCGCGGCAACAAAGTCGCTTCCGAATTGGTCGCCTTCTCCGATATTGATGAAGTAGGCGTCGTATTCAGCCTCCTTCTTGCCGAGCGCCAGCAGTTCTTCCAGAAGTACGGTGACCTTGACACCGTTGGGTGTCGCGAGGGAGTAGAGCTGCAGGGCATGCTTGCCGATTGGCAATTCCTTCTCGTGCGTCGAGCCCGCGATCGGCCGATTGATCTTGGCAAAACGCCCACCACTCTCTGCGTCCCATTTCCAGACTTTTGGTGGGACGAACGACGAAGATTCGGTCACGGCGATTCCTTTTTCGTTTCGGATTGGGGGCTGATCGTAGGAGTTCGGATTGGATGCGCAATGCGGTCGCGAGGGTACCGGTCGACGGTTTGGGTTCGAGCCGGCCGGATGCGACTGGAACCGCAGCGGACTGAAGGGGGTCGCTCAGGCCTACGCAGGAAATCGTTCAAGCCACTCTTTTTCCTCAGGGAATTGCCCTTTCCGCCGATAGGAAGAGGAGGGCGCGCACTTTCATCCAGAGGCCGCCGACAGGAGACTAGAGATGGCGGTACGACCCTTTGCTTTTAGCGTTCGCTTGCGCGACAACGGCCGAACGTTGCGAATTCAGAACGATCCCCAGGACATCACCCGGTACATCCTCGAAGATGTTCGCGAGGGTGAACAGACCAGGATTCGTAGCCATTCGTCGCTACCGGATGCGGTCCAGGACGCGGCGTCGACCTGGCGCAAGCGTCTGCACTGAGCCCTGTTGGTCAGAGTCCTTGTTTGGGACCTGACTCCAGTGCGAACTCGCCAATCGCTGTTCGAAGAAGGACAGGATCTCGTCTCGTGCCGCAAGTGTAGGCTGGCCGGCTTCATCGACCAGGTGCGCGGTCACGACGCTATGGGACAGCCCACGTGATCTGCGAAGAAGGGTGCGACTTCGCGATTGGCCGAGCTGTCCGGAAGCACGCGGCCAACGAATCGATCGCCAAGCGCCCGGGCATAGGCCGCGAAACGTTGTCCCTGACAAAACCGGTCGCCTTCGAATCGGTAGGCGAGGACGGTCAAGTCCTCCCGTTCGAGTCGCTGGCGGACGGCCTCGACCTCGTCCGGTGCGATCTCGATGCCGGCGGGATCGTCGAGGGGTAAAGACGGTTGCGACAAGACGGCTGCGAGGACTGCCAGTTCGAGCATCATCGAGAGCGCGAAATTTCCCGTGAAGCACATGCCAATGGCGCCGACCCCTGGCCCCCCGCATTCCTCATGGGCGAGTTTTGCCAAGGCCCTCAGCCATCGCGTGATCGGGCTCGACGCGTTGGCGGCCAGGGCGTGAAACTCTGCGCTGACGCAGGTGCGTCGAAAGACCGCAACGTCTTCCTTGTGCCGGCGCCGCATTGGCGCAAAACGATCTGATGCTTCACCTGATCGCGCGCGTCGCGAGTCCCGATCTCAGTCGAGATGTCTCGCGATTCTTGGCGATCGATCGGAGACCTTCTCAAGCCCGCTACATGATGTTGTCTGCGGTGGCTGGGCTCGGAAAAGACGTCATCGGAATCGAGCGTTGGATTCGAAAAAATCGCTCGCGGTCTTTCTCGATTGCGGAGATGGCCAAAGCGCTCGGCATGAGCCCACGCACTCTCGACCGTCGCGTGCGATTGGCAACCGGGAGTGGCCCCGCGCGCTTCGTTCAGCGAATACGCGTCGAGTACGCGTCGCATCTGATCAAAACTTCGGACCTTGCTCTACAAGAGATCGCCTCCGAGGTCGGCTACCGCGCGTGACGACCCTGCGTCGGTTGCTGCGGCGAGATCTCGGCGTGAATCCTACGGAGCTCCGGAAGAGGTCGGCGTGACCCGTGGAGGCCTTGCTTGCGCCTTTGACGGAGCGAGGTTTCGGCCCGAAACGGGCGGTACCCGGGTCTTGAATCTTGCTCGGGGCTGAGCGGGCTCTGCAATAGTGAGGCAGTATGAGGGCGTCCAACGAAGCTCGATCAGGAGACTACGACCATGGCGATTTCGTGCCCCGCGGACTTCGACGCTCAGGCGCTTCGGGCAGAGGTGAGCAAGATCTATGGGCGCGTGGCCCTCGATCCGGATGGCGATTTCCATTTCCATCGCGGACCCGTGTATGCGGCCGCGATGCTCGGGTATGACGAGGCATCGCTATCGGAATTGCCCGGTCCAAGTACCGCTTCCTTCGCCGGAGTCGCCAACCCCCTGGCCATCGCTGAAGTCCTGCCTGGCCAGAAAGTACTCGACGTCGGATGTGGTGCGGGCATGGACTTGTTGTTGGCCGCGCGACTTGTCGGTGCGCGGGGCGAAGCGATCGGTGTCGATATGACCTCGGAGATGCTCGAGAGTGTGAAGCGGTCCGCGGAAGCGCTCGACGATGTTCATGTCGTCTTGAAACGCGGCGACGCGGAAGCCCTTCCCCTCGAGGCGGAGTCCGTAGATGTCGTGATTTCGAATGGCGTCCTCAATCTCACGACGGACAAGCATCGGGCCTTCTCCGAGATCCACCGGGTTCTCAAGCCAGGGGGGCGACTCTTGTTGGGTGATATCGCGGTGGCCGACGAGCTGTCCCTGGATATTCGGAATGACATTGATTTGTGGACGGGTTGAATTGGCGGCGCTCTGCCGGAGGCAGAGCTAGTCGATCTCCTGGCGGAGGTGGGTTTCTTGAACCCGCGTGTTGACCGGCGATTTGCGTGTTTCAAGGGAACATCGAAAGAGGCGGTCGCGGAGAAGTTCGGCGTTCGCGGCGTCAACGTGTTCGCGACCAAGCGCTAGCACCTCGCCGCTTCGATGGGGGCGCTGGAGATGGCGCGCCGCCTATTCTAGATTCAGCCGTCTGCGACAATCCCGGGCGGGCGTGTCCGCGCGCCTTGCGGTATCGCCGGTTGCCGTGGGCTGTCGCCGGCGAGAGACGTCGTGAACAGACGGACGTAGATGAACACAGAGGAAACGAGTCGCGTGTGTCGGAGATCGAATTACAGCGACCAAGCGGATTGAAGTTCGAATCCTGGAAAACTTGAGGAGAGCGACAATGAGTGATGAAGAAACGACACCGGGGCTCGGAACCCTGGCCGTGCATGCGGGGCAGGAACCCGATCCAACGACGAACTCGCGTGCGGTGCCCATCTACGCCACGACTTCGTATGTCTTCGACAGCACGGATCATGCGGCCAATCTTTTTTCGCTCTCGGAGTTCGGCAATATCTATACACGCTTGATGAATCCGACCAATGATGTCCTTGAAAAGAGACTCACGGAAATGGATGGCGGTGCTGGGGGACTCAGTTTTGCCTCGGGCCAGGCCGCGATCACAGCGGCGATCCTGACGATCTGCCATTCGGGGCAGAATTTCATCTCCTCGACCAGCCTCTACGGCGGGACCTGGACGCTCTTCAGCCAGACTTTCAAGAACATGGGAATCGAGGTTCGCTTCTTCGACGCCGACAAGCCGGAACAGATTCACGAACTGGTGGATGAGAATACGCGCTGCGTCTATTTCGAGAGCATGGGGAATCCCAAGAACGACGTTCCGGACTTTCGAGCGATTACGGATATCGCGCATGGACACAAATTGCCGACGTTATGCGATAACACCGTCATGACGCCGCTCTTGTTGCGGCCGATCGAACATGGCGTCGATATCGTGATCTACTCGACCACGAAGTTCATCGGGGGGCATGGCGTCCATCTCGGCGGCGTGATCGTTGATAGTGGAAAATTCCTCTGGGCGGAGGATCCGGATCGCTGGCCGGAATTCTGTAGTCCATCGCCTTCGTACCATGGGGCGATCTTCGAGGAGGCCCTGCGACCCGTCGGCAACATCGCGTATATCATGCATATCCGGACCCATTGGCTTCGTGATACGGGTGGGGCGATGAGTCCGTTCGGGTCATTCTTGACTCTGATGGGCCTTGAGACCCTGCACCTTCGAATGCAGCGACACTGCGAAAACGCGCTCGAAGTTGCGCAGTTCCTAGAGGCGCAGGAGTCGGTCGAATGGGTCAACTACCCAGGGCTTCCCAGCCATTCGCATCACGCCTCCGCCAAGCGCTATTTGCCGAATGGAGCCGGCGCGATCGTTGGGTTCGGCATTCGCGGCGGCGAGGCAGCGGGTCGAAAGTTCATCGAGAGCGTGAAGCTCGCCAGCCACCTGGCCAATATTGGAGACGCGAAGACCCTCGTCATTCATCCCGCTTCGACGACGCACTCGCAACTGACTGCTGACGAACAGATCGCTTCGGGTGTGTCCCCGGAATATGTTCGGATTTCCGTAGGCATCGAGGATGTGAAGGACATCATCGCTGATCTGAAACAGGCCCTGGACGCGAGCCGTTAGGCGCGGTGGGCGAGCGGATCATCAGTGTGAGCCAGCCATCGAGTTCGGATGATCATCGCAGCGCGGGGCCGCTGCCTCACGCCGAGGCATGGGTCTCCC
>CAZMFM010000071.1:0-27299 GCA_964565565.1 uncultured Spirochaetaceae bacterium
CGAGTCCTGCCCGGGGAGCCACGGTCGGCGGGCGCCGTCTCGCTCAGACATCGCTGCCAAACCCGCATGGTTCGAGCCCAGACGACGCACTCACGATGGAATGCTCCGCCTGCGTCGCCTCACGATCTCTTTACATTCGAGAGTTCAAACGTCTCGGCGCGATTGAACGTCGCGGTCAGACGCCCGAGAAATCCGGCGTGGCCCAAGACACCGTTGATTCCGTCCGGAAGCGTTTTGAACTGGGCGGTAATTTGCCACGAAGCGTGATCCAGATCAGGAAAGCGGACCTCTATCGGATAGAGAGAGATTTCCTCAGTGCCGCCGATCCCTGTCGCCGTGGAGGTGGAGCCAGCCTGATATACGTTGAGGCCAACGAGCAGCGCAAGTTCGTGGTCAAATATGCAGCGGTCTGCTCCCGTATCGAGAACAACCGGAAAGGCCGGCGTCACGCTTCCGGCGTGAACAAGAGCTATGCGGAGCATCGGTCTCACAATACCGCTTGCTGCTCGCGTATAACTGAACTTGTAGCTAGGACTCGTCGCGGACAATAAAGGTGGCGACTTCTCGCGGGACCCGCGTCAGAAGATAGTCCGGACCTGTCGGCTGCCCGCGCACGACATCGCGCACATTTGAGCCCGATGAAACGACTTTTTGTTCGCCGTCGTCAATCAGCAGCAGAACCCACTGACCTTGGAGGTGATTAGGCAAGGCGGACAGATCGACAGCGGGCGACAAAGCCGGTTTCTTCACTTGGATCCCCCGGGCACGTTTCAAATTTCGCTAGTTCTTGCAGGGAATTGGTTGGGGCAGCGAGAAGATTGCCGGAAAGAGGGCTGAATGTCTAGGGCCTAGTCTCTGAAGGGTCGCAATCGGAGCGACTGGAAGAATCGGTACGACCTGGCTCAGCCGTCGAACACTCTCCGGGCAACGAGAAGATTCGACAGATCCGCTCGCACCAAGCCAGTCACCGCCGCAGAACCGGCGAGCAAGAAAGTTCGATACGTGTCCACGAAGGAGAGCCATTCCTTGCCGCTGCGTTCGCAAGCTCACTTCGCTGGGCCGCGGGCGCTTACCATGCACGCGCAGGGCGCGACGGGGTCGCAGGCGCTTGAAGCCACGATCGGTCCCCACCAGCCGGGGCCAAACGCCGCTCGACTCGGCGGCGAACAGGGTCATTCAAGATCGAGCCGGTGTGCGCGACGAATCCTGTCGACACTATGCGAACCCACCTCCGCCTCCGAGGCGAAGGCATCCCAGTTGCCGACGGCACTCAGGACTTCGTCGAGGATCGAATCCGATCGCCCTCGCTTCATCAACGCCGTCTTTGCACAGATTCGAAAGTCCTCTCGAGAGAAAGCATCTCGTTTTCCGTTGATTGACATCTGATGCTGGGCGGTCCACACGCCCGAAGGGTTGTAGCTGTATGTCACGTCAAAGGCCGGAGACAGCGACCAGGCACCAGACTTGTCCATGAGAAAGGCGATGTTCTTGACGTGATCATCCTGGTTTCGAGCGACCACATTGAAAAGCATCCGTCGGAATTGCTGCTCAATCGCCGCTTGGCCGAGGTTCAACTCACGAATGACCGCGAATGCTTCTTCATACGAATGTGCGCCGGCGGCCTCATAGTCCAGATGAGCAATCGCGCCCAACGACTGCATATGAAGTTTCTCGCCGTGATCTTTTCGGTCGAAGCGTTTCGTCAGGAAGTGCCGGCGACCCCCTTCCTTCATGATCAGGCACTCACTCATTTCGATGCCCGCATCGGTCGCCATTCGGTAATAGGCATACTCGATCGAGCCATAACCTTCGGGGTCCTCTAGTTCTTTGTCCTTGTTCCCCTTCACACCATCGAACTTGATCAGCCAGTGTTCGAAGCCGTCGGCAGTGTCGACCTGGCCCGATCGGACTTCTTGAGTAGTCTGGTTCCAGGCGATCACCGCCTTCGCTCGGGCGCCACCTGCGGAGGTTCCTACACGAAGAATGTCGGCCAGGGCTTCGGCCTTTTCCGACTTCAGAAAGGAAGCATCCATCTCAGCACGACCTCTGAGAATTCTTGATGCCAGATCGACCAACTGACCAATTTCGATCTTGCGATCGACCGCTTGTGACGGCTCAGTCGCTGGAACAAATTCCAAGGCTCCCATTCCGCGGGATCCCGTGTAACAGAGCCTCTCGACAGCGTTAAAACTCCCCGAGCGCCTACCCTGTGTCGCGAGCCATGCGTCGATCAACAGATTGCCGAAACGATCGGGCAGCGAATCGGCCAATAGACCCGGCAAACCATGAAAGGTCTGTCGCGATAGAGACGGAAACGAGTAGATCCTGTCTGATAGCGGCATCACGATCGGTGCCAGCTCGATCGCGCTTCGGGCGAATTCGGGCTCGTACTGAAAATTCGCAACCGGCTTCCCATCGCCCAACGAAACTGCGCCAATCCGACGATTCCAGAGGCGGACTTCTGCAACCGGAGTCACGAGCCCTCTCCCCATGTCCAATCTGAATCGCTCTTTGGAGTTGATCGGGGTGATGAAGCACGCTTGCGGGGCTTGCCTTTCCGACGAAGGAGTTCGATTGGGCTGATTTGATCCGCGGGCGGAATGAACTCATCGAGTACGCCAAGCAGATCGAGTGCGCGTAAGAACCGAATGAAATTTGAAAGCTGCGCTGATTCCCCATTCTCGATACGTGCAATGGTCCGCGTAGAAAGCCCCCCCTCTGTCGCAACATCCGACTGTGTCAGCCCAAGCGAAATGCGCCGCCGAGCCAGTCGTTCGCCGATCTCGGTGAGGACGGTCGCGTCTGTAAGTGAGTTTTCGATTTTCATAAATAGTCTATTTTGGCTGATAGAGCGGATATATTATTATAACAAGACAATTTTGACTATATAGACAAAAATTTACTTAAAGAGACATATTCGACATATTATACGCCATTATTGATATAAACTGCCATTTTTGGCTCTTTAAATAAAAACTATCCCCATCGGGGCCTTGAGTTTGAAGACAGCGAGCAGTCGCCCTCGCATACGGCAATCGAGAAGAGCCGCCCCAAGAAACGAATTTGGGAGCACGGGCTTTCACGAGGACCAGGCGGAGGTTGCATCCGGCGCAAGACAAAAAGTTCGATATGCATCCACGAAAGGGAGCCATTCTTTGTCGCTCCGTTCGCGAACTCACTTCGCTGGGCCGCGGACGCTTTCGTTGCGTCGCGCAGAGCCCGCCTGAGCGGCCGGCGCCTGGGCTCCGATCCCATTCGGCGCCGTACCGATCGACGCGTGATGAGAGACGGCTTCAGCCTCCAGGCGAATACCAGATCGATGAAGACCAGGCCCGCTCCTGGATAGTTGCTGACACCTCCTCGATGGGGTCCTGGCCCAAACGAATCGCGTCATAGCTGGACCACCGGCAAGTCGGCACCTGCAACACGCGAAAGTAGTAGAAGGCGGGAATGAGGGGGTCGAAATCTTCATCTTCCCAAAGAACCTTCAGCTCCGCATTGCCGACCTCGTTCGAGATCTCGCACGATTGAAGGTCGACCCCTGGGTCGTCGTCGCTGGTCTTCGCGTCGCCATTGCCGGGACATCGACCCGTTCTCTCGTCCGGGACCCTTCCACCAGAGCAAGCAACATCAAAGACCGCTTCATGCTCGACCCCGTCCTTTTGCCAGCCCTTGATCAACTGAATGCGGTCCAGATTGGCATGAATCGGATCCTTGGTCGCCCAGACGACGAACTTCGGACTCTGTTGAGCCTGATTCGCCTCGAGAACACCTCCCATTGGAACGCCTCGCTGATAGACCTTTTCGACTAACATCGGATCCTCGAGCAAACCCGGTTGAAAGTCCCAACCTGCAAACACGCGAAGCCGGATCCGTGTGCCACTGGTTGCGTAGGTCTCCTTCGACTTCAGACCATCGAAGATGGCCTCACGCACGTTCCTTTCGGCCCATACTGCCGCGAGCCCGCCCGGATTGTGCGTAATGGGCACGCCGGGGCCGAAAGAGCGCTCGGCGAGGCGCTTCTTTGCGGACGCATCCTTGAGACCCGTCTTTCCCCGATAATCCCATTCCTCGGTGTCGCCGGGGTTGGAATTATGGGTGTCCGTACTACCGATGAATCCGAATCGAAGCGGGTTGAATCCGATCTCGCCCTGCAAGCGCAAGCCGAACTTCAATCCGTCTCGCGCAAACGAATTGGGGCCTGCGCACCGGACCGATTCGCCCTCGTCGCACAAGGGGAAAAACTGTTCGAAGCCGCATTCTTCATCCGTCGTGCCCACGCCTAACGCGCACTCCGAATTTCCCTTTGCTTGAATTATCTCGATCAAGGGCTCGAAGTCGCGTCGTCGTACCCAATCCTTCTCCGTATAGGCGTTTGCGTCCTCGTCCAGATCCGAGAAGGCCTTGCCGTAATATCGATTCAAATTGTGGGGAATGGTCAGGAACTCACATTCGCCGGTGCAGGTCGATTCCAGGATTCGCCAGAGGTCGAGAGCCGTATCGGCGTCGTATGCACTGACAGCGGAATCGGGAACGACTCGGGAGCGAAAGATGACGTTGCGATGGGTCGAGCCTGCGCTCGGCCAGACCGGCGAGTATTCGTAGCCGTAGAGCGAAGTAAAGACGCCCGGCTCGTAGGCCGCGTCGGCCGCCGCTTGAATTCGCGCCCAGGTGGTCTGGCCATGCTTGACACAAAAGGCGCCGTCCTCGCCGCAGTAGTCGGGGCGAATCGGTGGTCGCTGGATCGCCTGATTCCTCAGCTCGAGAAACAGGGACAAGGGCGGGTCGTCGAACTGCGAACAGAATTTCCGTTGTTTGGCGGTGATTGCAGGATCAGCACATCCCTCGAAGAGTCCGAAGCTCTCGGCGTGATCTGCGATCGCCACGAAGTCGAGGGGTGTTGCCAGTTGCACGACCTCGCTCGATGGAAGTGCGAACGCCTCCCCTTTAGCAAACCGGTACGCCTGCGTCGGGCCAACTCGGTTGCCCGCGATATAGGCATCGAAGGACAACGATGTATGGACGTGGAGATCTCCGAAATAGACATTCTTCAAGGGGTTCGCGGGAACGAACGTCCTCCCGCGAAACGGCGGCTTTTCGATCGCCGCTTCGTTCTCCGCGGCGACGGTCTTTGCGAATTCCTCGATCACCTCCGGCGTGAGGCGGACGATTTTCGAGGCCATCTTCTCGTAGAAATACCAGCCGGCTCCCGCGACGAGTACAACTGCAACAAGGATGGTTAGAAGTCGAGTCCTCATCCGTCCATTCTCCTTGGGCCAATCACGTTGGTTTTCTGGCGCCGAATCGCCGGCGATTGCCCTTCGCGTCGAGCTTGCCGAACATCGCGACTGCCTCGGGCCCCCTATCCAATCGCCCGGTCGAACGGTTGAGTCTCGATCCTAGACTGATCTGCGCAAGACCGAAATGGCGAACGAGGCTTTCAACCCCAGGATCAAAATGAGGGCCTAAGCAGATGACTGACCACATTCTCATTGCAGGCGCCAGCGGAGTCGTCGGCTACGCGGCGCTGAAACATTTCTCCGAGCGCGGCGACTGTCGCGTGACTGCCATCTCGCGAAGGCGACCGCTCGAAACGTTCAAGGCCAACTTCCACTCCCTCGACCTGACGAACGCGGAGGCCTGCCACGCCTTCGCGACAGAACTCGGCGACGTGACCCACCTCGTCTATGCGGCGCTCTATGAAAAGCCCGGCCTCTACGCGGGATGGCTCGAAGCGGATCAGATCCAGACCAATCAACGCATGCTCGAGAACCTCTTCGAAGCGCTCGAGCGATCTTCGAAGGGGCTGAAGCACGTCACCCTACTCCAGGGAACCAAGGCCTACGGCGCGCATGTCCGCCCGATCCCAATGCCTGCGCGCGAGAATCGGGACGAATTCCGCGACGTCGCGAATTTCTACTGGGAACAGGAGAACTACATCCGGGCCAAGCAGGTCGACCAATCCTGGCGTTTTACGATCCTCCGCCCCCAGGTGATCTTCGGCGTTTCGATCGGCGCGGCGATGAATCTCATTCCCGCGATCGGCGTCTATGCAGCCTTGCGCAAGGAACGTGGCGAACGACTCGCCTATCCGGGCGGGATCGCGCCGATCCTCGAAGCCGTGGATGCCGACCTTTTGGCTCGGGCGATTGCCTGGGCCGGTCAAAGCCCGGCCGCGCGAAATGAAATCTTCAACATCACGAATGGCGACGTCTTCAACTGGCAGAGCGTCTGGTCCGCGATTGCGGATGCGTTGGGGATGGAGCCCGGAGAGAGCGAACCCGAACGGCTGGGCGATACCATGCCCGGGCGAGCGACGGAGTGGGACGCGGTTCGCCAGAAATATGGACTCAGGTCTCCGGGGTTACTCGACTTTGTCGGTGAGTCTTTCCATTACGCCGATTTCGTCATGGCCAGCGGCGCAGAGGGCGGGCTGCCCCCGGCAATCGTCTCGACCATCAAACTCCGGCAGGCCGGATTTCACGAAGTGATGGATACCGAAGCGATGTTTCGGAAATGGTTCGCGATGCTTCAGGATGCGAAGCTGCTTCCCACACCCGCGCCCGCCGCCTGAGGCAGACAGCCCAAAGACAAGCTCCAACGACGAGCTTAGGCGGGCGATCTCACGCGAAATTCGGATAGAAGACGAAGGGGTCACGCCAAGGCGCCAGGGGCTTGCCCTTGAACAAGCGGGTCGCATTCTTGCGAATGCGCCGGATCATCCGAGTGTCCTCGAAGACGACAATGAAAACCTTGCGAAACGCACCTTCCGGGCAGGTCAATGTGCGCACACCGTGCCAGGAATTTCCTTGGCGACCGAAGATGAGACTGCGGTTGTCCCGAGTATCCGCGGCCCAGGATTGATCGAAGTCCTCGAAATCTGGACTCGACTCGGTCGGGAACCGACCGCTGTCGTCGAGGATCAGCGTCTCCCCGCCCCATTCCTGCTGCCAGTCGTCCTCGGTGTTGAGGTAGAAGATCTGCGACCCGAGCTTCGCTTTCGAATCACAATGCGGGGGGACCGCCGAGCCGGCGGGCCTGTAATGCCAGTGGAAACGAAAGCCGAAATCGCTGTGGCCGAGCAACTCCGCGACGAAACGAAAATAGGCTTCCGAGCGCAACTCTTCGAGAAAGATGCGCCAGGGTTCGGGAAGCGAGACGTGTTCTTGCCACTCGAGGACCAGTCGGTCGCGACTGACCTGGCCGTATTTCCGCATCTTTCCCTTGAACTCGTCGAAACCCGCCGCGTCGGGTAGGTCCGCGATGAGTTCGCGCCATCCGTCTCCCGTCACGAAATGCTGCGGATTCGCCCAGGGATAGGGCTTTCGCTCGCGGAAACCGCTCCGATCGATCGAGTTCATCAGTTCGAGATTGAGAAACTGCATGCCTTGCCCCCTCGCGATCCATTCATGGCCACCAGTCCGCGTCTGATCCTATCAAAATTCTGCCGGAACCTCAGTCTGGCGTTGTTGGGCGGTGTTGTTGGGTGTTGTCGGGTGTTGTCGGGTGTTGTCGGGCGCGGACGCGCGATCAGCCTGCTCACTCGATCTCTTTGTTCAGAGCAGCGCGGGTCGCAACAGGATTTCGGTCCGCCTGTTTCGGGCACGTCCATCTTCCGAGTCGTTCGAGTCTTTCGGAGCAAAGGGTCCATAGGAAACGGCTCGCAACCGCGTGGGATCGATACCTTCCGCGCTGAGTCGCCTAACGACACGCGCAGCGCGCGCACCCGCCAATTCCCAGTTGCTTGGGTATTGGTCTTCGAGCGCCGAGCCGATCATCACATCGTCCGTATGGCCTTCGACAGAGATGGTTTCAGAGCCAGCGCGAAGTTGCTTGGCGAGTCGAAGGATGACGTCACGACCCTTCTCACTGAGGATCGCCGAACCCGACGCGAAAAGAATTCCATTCGATAGATCAACGCGAATTCCGTCTTGTACTTCGCTGATCAAGATCTCGCCGGCAACGATTTCCTCACGCAGCGCCTCCTCGAGATCGGCGCTTTGCACGCGCAAGGCGACGAGCTCCGTCTCGGACTCCACATTCGCAATCTCGAGCGCCTCAACGCGGCTCGACAACTCATCCCGATCCGCGAGGACCTCGTTGTAGCTGCCCTGCGTGACACACCCCATTGTTGCCAGGGTCGAGATCATGACCGCCAGCAATCCACACCGAAGCCCGTACTCTTGCATTTTGTGTCTCCTCTATTTGACAGAGAGCGTCTCGCTTTAACGCGCACTACGCAAGGTCCACGGCCTACCGGAGTGGGGATCAACCGCGTCCCAACGTCCGAGCCACTGCAGAATCGACCGCCGCTTCGAGCGCGTCGACAAGAATTCCGATCTCCTCCTCGTCGATCGTCAGTGGCGGGCCTAGCATGACCCCATCACGGGCCGGATCGATGCCAGCGGGGTAGAAGCAGGCTCCCTCGGAAATCCCGGCCGCGACGACTCGATTCGTGAAGTGATCTTCTTCCGCGAAGCATTCGAGCCCATCGCGGTCCTTCACGAACTCGATTCCGATCATCAACCCTTTTCCGCGAATCTCAGCCACGTGGGGATGCGCTTCGAGGTGGGACAACCGTTCTCGCAGCACGCGCCCCATCTTCTCTGCACGCGAGACGAGGTCTTCTCGCTCCATGATCTCGAGCACTTTGTCTGCGGCCGCGCAGGAGCCTGGCAAGGCGCCGAAGGTGTAGAACATCAATTCGTCACCGGTCTTCGCCAGCGGCGCGACGACGTCGTCGTGTGCATAGAGGCCGCCGATCGCCGCGTATCCCCCGCCGAGCCCTTTGCCCCCCACCAGGATGTCAGGAATCACATCCCAATGATCGACCGCGAAGGCGCGCCCGGTACGTCCAAAGCCGGTCATGACCTCGTCGGCGATCAGGAGGATTCCGTACTCCGTGCAAATTTCTCGAAGACGCGGCCAATACTCGTCCGGGGGCACGAGCGCACCCGCCGTAGACCCACCGATCGGTTCTGCGACGACGGCGGCAACAGACTCCGGACCCGCCTCTTGAATCACACGCTCGATGTCTTCGACGCAACGCACGCCGCATGCCGGGTACGACTCTTCGAAGGGACAGCGCAAGCAATAACAGGCGGGCGCCGTCGGCCACGCCTGCAACATCGGAAGCAATGCACCGCGGCGCTTATGCTGACGTCCCGCCGCCAGGGTGGCCAGCGTCGTTCCGTGATAGGAAAGTTCCCGCCCAATGATCTTGTGGCGCTCAGTCTCGCCTTTCGCGACCGCAGATTGCCGAGCCAGTCGCAATGCGGCGTCCATCGTGTCGGAACCGCCGGAACCGAGATACACAGATGAAAGCGGCTCGGGCAGCCAACTCGAACGCAATCGATCCACGAGTCGCCGGCGGCTCGCGGTTTCGAAGGGTGGCACGACATAACTCTCACGCACACTCGCCGCCGCGATCGCTTCGGCCACCTCTATGCGACCGTGCCCGACGTTCGAAACGATCGCCCCCCCGGCCGCATCGAGGATCCGCCGACCATCGCTCGTGTAGAGGAAGACGCCTTCGGCGTGGTCAATTTCGAGCGGTCGACCTCGGCCGGGAATGAAGGACCAACGATCCTTGGATTCTGTCATGGCGTGAGATCGCCTTTGGTCGAAACGGGTTCGCGAGCGCTGCCAGGAATGCCAGGGCTCAGCATCCGGTTTCCAGGCTAGCAGGCGGGCGCTCTGGGGCCTACGCGAACCTGATCGAGCCTGGCCATGGACGGACCCATCTGGCCGTGCCATATTGGTCCGACCAGATTCCGAGCGCGCCTCGCCGGAAATCTCGATTCACCCGTCTTCAAGTGGTCGAATCGGCATACATTTCCAGAAAGAACGTCATGACTTCGATGACCCAGGACTCGTCCATTGCGGCGGCCTTGCGCGACGACATCCTGCGCGGCCAATACCGATGCGGCGAACGCTTGCCCTCCGAGCGCGATCTCGCAGAACGCTTCGGCGTCCACCGCAGCACGGTCCGCGCAGCCTTCAAGCGGCTCGAACAACTCGGGATCGCGGACATCCGCAAGGGCGGGGCCCGGGTGAATCCGATCGAAGAGGCGAGCCTCGACGTGGTCCAACACCTGCTCGCCCTCGAAGATCCGCCCAATCCCGAACTCGTCGATCAGACCCTCGAGACGATGAGTGGCTTTCTCGCGCTGGCCGCAAGGCTCGGCACCCTGCGTGCGACCGACCTGCAGCGCGAGGACTTCACCCGCATCCTCGATGAAATGCTACAGGGCGACATTCCGGATGCTCGCCAGAACGAATTATTCTCCCTGCTCAACGACCGCTTCATCGAGGCCAGCGGCAATACGGTCCTCCAGCTCGTACGGCATGGATTGCGCACACGTTATGCGGACTACACCGTCCCAAACCCCCATCGTCCCGTCGGAAAATCCCAGGTCGAGCCCAGTCTGCAACGACTCAAGCAGAGCATCTTGGATCGCGCGCCCGCCGAGGCCAGTGAAGCCATCTATGAGCTGACCGCCGTGATCCGAGAACACAATCGTCTCGCGACCGAGAGCGGGGGCGGAGACAAGGTCGGGAGCAGGAACGAAACCGTCGACGCGGGAGCCAGACGATGAATCCGAAACTCCTCGCGCCAATCGGCATCGCAGTGATCACGGCGATTGGTGCTTTCAGCATCGTCGCGACGGCTCCGAGCATCGAACACGTCGAACCCACGCGGGCGATCCCCACGGTCCGGGTGATCGACGCGACGCTGCAAACGCTCCGCTACGGCGTCAAGACCCAGGGCACCGTTAAACCGAGAACCGAAGCCGACCTCGTTCCCGAGGTTTCCGGTCGCATCGTCTGGGTCGCGCCCTCTCTCGCACCGGGAGGATTCTTCGAGGCCGGAGAGCCCCTCGTCCGCCTGGAAAGCCGGGACTACGAACTCGCCCGAGACCGCCAGGCGGCGATGCTTCAGCGTGTGAGGAGCGAAGGCGAATACGCCGCCGCCGAACTTCGTCGCCAGGAAGGGCTCTCGAGCGCCGGGGTTGCGAGTCAATCCCAGATCGCCGACGCGCGCCGAGCCGGCTCGGTGGCCGAGGCGAATCTGCTCGACGCCCACGCGGGCCTCGAACAGGCACAACGCGATCTCGATCGCACGGAGATCCGTGCCCCATTCAAGGGTCGCGTTAGGGACGAACGCGTTGACGTCGGCCAATTCGTGACCCGAGGCACGACCATCGCGAGCCTCTACGCAACCGACTACGCCGAGATTCGACTTCCCATCCCCGACGACCAGCTCGCCTTTCTCGATCTCCTCACCCCGTCTCCGGACGATGCACCCTTTGCCGTCGGCGGCCCCGTCGTTCGCCTGAGTGCAACCTTCGCCGGCCGTGAAAACGAATGGATCGGACGCGTCGTCCGTACCGAGGGCGAGATCGATCCGCGCAGCCGCATGATTCACGTCGTGGCGCGCGTTGAAGATCCTTATGCGCAACGAGGGGAAGACACGGTCGTCCCCCTCGCGGTCGGGCTCTTCGTCCAGGCGGAGATCGAAGGCCCCGAGGTCGACAATGTCGTCATCGTTCCGCGTTATGCGATGAGAAACGACTCCCAGATTCTGATCGTCGACGCCGAAGACCGCCTCTATCGACGACAGGTCGATGTCCTGCGGATTGACCGGGATCGCGTATTGGTCGCCGGTCCGCTGGCAGCCGGAGAGCGGATCTGCGTTTCTCCGCTTCAAGTCGTGGTCGAAGGCATGAAGGTCCGCCCCGTCGAGGACCAGATCGACGCCGGGCTCGAGGCCAAACGATCGTGAACGGAATCATCGAATGGTTCGTTCGCAATCCGATCGCCGCCAACCTGATGATGGCCGTCATGGTCGTCGGCGGCCTGCTCAGCCTGACCGTGATTCGCCAGGAAGAATTCCCGGCCATCGATCCGGACGCCGTCAGCATCAGCGTCGAATACCGCGGCGCCTCCCCGGCGGAGGTCGAAGAGTCGATCTGTATCCGAATCGAAGAAGCCATCGAGGGAACGCCCGACCTCGACCGCATCACAACGGTCGCCGCCGAAGGCTTCTGCAACGTGACGGCCGAGATGGTCGTCGGTGCCGACATTACAGATGCCGCAAGTGAGATCGAGAACCGCATCGATGCCATCGATACCTTCCCTGTCGAAGCCGAGCGGCCGATCGTTTCCAAGATGGAAATGAAGCGCGGCATCCTCAAGGTTGCGATCTCTGGGGATCTCTCCGAACGCGACCTCAAACGAATCGGCCAGCTCGCCCGAGACGAAATCTCGGGGCTCGATGGCGTCTCCCAAGCCACTCTCATGTATGACCGGCCCTATGAGATTTCGATCGAGGTCTCGGAAGAAACGCTGCGCCGACACGGCCTCGATCTCGAAACCGTCGCCCGAGCCGTTCGCAGCTCATCGCTGGACCTGCCGGGTGGATCGGTCAAGACGCGCGGCGGCGAGATCCTCTTGCGCGCCAAGGGCCAGGCCTATCGTGGCAACGAATTCGAGGACATCGTCGTATTGACTCGAAACGATGGAACGATCGTTCGTCTTGGCGAGATCGCTGAAGTCATCGATGGTTTCGAGGACCGAGAAATTCGCGGACGCTTCAATGGCGATCCGAGCGTCGTCGTGAAAGTGCAGTTGATCGGCGATGAGGACGCCCTCGAAGCGGCCACAGCCGTGAAGAATTGGATCGGTCCCTTCCACGCCAAACTGCCCGAAGGCGTCGCCGTCACGATCTTCGCCGACGAATCCCTCGACCTGATCGTGCGCCTCGATGTGCTGCGAAAGAATGGACTCCAGGGTCTCTTGCTGGTCTTGATCGTGCTTACCCTCTTCTTGCGCTTCAGGCTCGCGATGTGGGTCGCCGCCGGGGTGCCGATCGCCTTCGCTGGCGCGCTGCTCTGCTTTCCGGCCGTAGGGCTCACGATCAGCACGCTCTCCGTGATGGCCTTCATCCTCGTGCTCGGCATACTCGTCGACGATGCCATCGTAATCGGCGAAAGCGTCCATACCCAGGAAGGCCTCGTTGGTGACCAAGTTGAAGCCGCCATCAAGGGAACGCAGGCCGTTTCGATCCCAGTGATCTTCGGCGTCTTGACCACGGTCGCCGCATTCCTTCCGATCATGATGATTCCGGGCCGAATGGGCAGCTTTTTCGGCGTGATCGGTCAGTGCGGAATCCTCTGCCTGGCGTTCTCGCTCGTCGAGTCCCAGCTCATCTTGCCCTCGCATCTCGCACACCGCAGGATTGGCTCGAACCGAGGTCAGCCTAATGCCTTCGTCGCGTGGTGGACCCAATTTCAGGGACGACTTTCGGGCGGGCTCGAGCAGCTGGGCAACGTACGTTATGCCGCGGGACTCGAACGAGCAATCGAGTGGCGTTATGCGACGCTGACAGCGGCGATCGGCGTCCTCGTGTTGACGGTCGCACTCGGACAGAGCGGTCGCCTCCGATACCAGTTCTTTCCGCAAGTGCAGGGAGACGTGGCCTACGCGACGTTGACGATGCCTCAGGGGATTCCGATCGAACGAACCTTGCTGGCGGTCGACCAGATTCAAAGAGCGGTGGAAGAGCTAAAGCGTGAACTCGACGCGGAATTTGCCGGTCCATCGATCGTGGTCCATACCTTCGCGTCGATCGGAGAGCAGCTCGGTCGCGGAGGCCCCCCCGATGACGACGTGTCCATTGGTGGTGCCCATCTTGCCGAGGTCGGTCTCGAGTTGATCTCTGGCCTGGACCGGGAGATCACGACCGAGGAGGTCCTGAACCGCTGGCGCGATTTGACCGGACCCGTCACGGATGCCATCGAACTCACCTTCGCGTCCGACGCCTTCTCCGCCGGCGCTCCGATCAACATCGAGCTCTTCGGCATCAATGATATCGAGGAGCTCTCGCGCGCGGCCGAAAGGGTCAAACGCCACCTTTCATCCTTCGCAGGGGTGCTCGATATCGCGGATTCGTTTCGGGCGGGCAAGCAAGAGATTCGCCTGAGCGTGCGCGAGAGTGCGCTGCCCTTGGGATTGACCCAAAGTGATCTCGCGCGCCAAGTCAGGCAGGCCTTCTATGGCGAGGAAGCACAGCGAATCCAGCGCGGGCGCGACGATGTCCGCGTGATGATCCGCTATCCGGATTCACAAAGGCGCTCCCTGGGCTCCCTCGAAGAGATGAGGATTCGGACCCAGGAGGGCGTCGAGGTTCCCTTCTCGGCGGTGGCCCGAGCCGAGATTACACGTGGCTTCGCTTCCATCCGCCGAACCGATCGAAAGCGGGTCGTCGCGGTGACCGCCGAGGTCAACCGTTCGGTCACGACCCCCGAGATCGTGCTCTCGCAATTCAGGGACTGGGTCGGTGAACTCGATGAAGAATTTCCCACCCTCGACTATCGACTCGGCGGGGAGCAGCGCGAACAAAACGCCGTCGCTTCAGGCATCGTTCGCGGCGGCAGCATGGCGCTGATGATCATCTACGTGCTGCTGGCCATCCCTTTGCGCTCCTACACCCAGCCACTGATCATCATGAGCATCATTCCCTTCGGCGTGGTCGGCGCATTGCTCGGGCATAAGTTGATGGGTTGGGACGTCGTCTTCTTTTCCATCCTGGGCATCGTCGCGCTTTCGGGCGTCGTCGTGAACTCATCGCTCGTCATGGTTCACACGATCAACACCGAGCGCAGCCAGGGCCTCGCCCTGGGCGCCGCAGTGCGCACCGCGGCCATCTCGCGCTTTCGCCCGATCGTTTTGACGACGGCCACGACCTTCCTGGGGCTGCTTCCGCTGATGTTCGAGACCGCCGTACCCGCCGTACCCCTCGTGCCCATGGCGATCGCCCTCGCCTACGGCGTGCTCTACGCGTCGATCATGACGCTTTTCCTGGTGCCGGTTGGCTACCTGATTCTCGACGATTTATCGCGACTCGCTTCGAGGCAACGGACCCAGGACCCAAGTCTCGCCCCATCGCCGGCCGCACCAGCAGTTCGTTCCTGAACCAGCCGAAATCAGTGCCCCTGACAACCAGGCCGGACGTGTCATCCAGCCCGCGTACCCCCCAGTACCATCAGAGAGGCAACCCAGAGGCCTGAAACTCAACACCGCTGGTCTCGAGTTTAATATTTCACACATTGTCTTTTTTGACATTTCATGTAATATTTGAATTGTCGTGTCGATCTTGCCGTCATCTCTGCCCGAATTTCGGGTCTCTGCGAAGAGCCTCGCGCTCGACCTGCTTTCGACCATGCCTCCGCGCTATCCGGTGCCCGTAGGCGCGCTGCTGCATGGCGCCACCGTGCTCGGAATCGGCGCAAACAGTATGCGTGTGGCATTGGCGCGGTTGCGCGCCAGTGGCTTGATCGAGTCCGACGAGCGCGGGCTCTACCGACTCTCTTCGAGCGCCGAGCCGGTCAACCGGAAGGTTCGATCCTGGCGTTCCGTCGAAGAGTCCGTGACGGATTGGAACGGTGGCTGGCTGGCCGTCGACCTGAGCGGGCTACCCCGTGGTGATCGAAAGCGTCTGCGCGATTGTGATCGCGCTTTGCGGCTGCTCGGGTTCGAGACCCTGACGCCCGCGCTCCGCATCCGTCCCGACAACCTCACAGGCGGCGGCGACCAGATCCGCCAACGACTCGTCACCCTCGGCTTCGCCCCTGCCCCGATGACTTTTCTGCTCACGTCGCTGGACGACGCGCAGGATGCGCGCGCCCGCACGCTTTGGGATACCAGCGCGCTCGAAGCCGGCTACCGCGAAAGCCGAGAGCGGTTGCGGGCCAGTAGCGAGCGGCTTTCGTCGCTGTCCGAGGTCGAGGCGATGGCGGAGACTTTTCGATTCGGGGGCGAGGCGGTTCGCCGAATCGTGCTCGATCCGCTGCTCCCAGAGCCGATCGTCGATACCCGCGCACGGCGATCGCTCGTCGAGGCGATGTGCGACTACGACCGACTCGGGCGGGATTGTTGGAAGGCCTGGGCGGGCGGGGCCGTCGCCCTCGAACGAAGTCCCGTCGAAGCCGGAGGGCTTGTTGCGGCCTCCGGAGCCACCTGAACGACCGAACCAAGGATCGGAATCCTCGACGACTCCGAACTCCACGAATTTCAAGCAACCAAACGAGCCTGACGAAGATGAAAAGGACGACGAAATGAAGGTCACAGACGTACTCAGCAAAGAGGAAATGGAGGTCTTTACCCGGAGAAACAACTGGACCGCCGTCTCCTACATCGTATTCAACTGGACGTTCATCGCCGCGATCTTCTCGGTGGTCGCTCTCTGGACGAATCCACTGACGATCCTGGCCGGTATCGCCTTGTTGGGCGGACGCCAACTCGCCTTCGCCGCGCTGCTACACGATTGTGGCCATCGAGTGCTCTTTTCGAACGACCGGGCCAACGCAGTGCTGGGCCAATGGCTCTGTGCTTTCCCGATCTTTTCCGATCAGCCACGCTATGCGGCCGGTCATCTGAAGCACCACGCATTCGCCGGCACGCGCAAAGATCCCGACCTGCCGAACTATCAGGCCTACCCGATCTCGAGAGAGAGCTTCCGCCGAAAGGTGATTCGCGATCTCACAGGGCAGACCGGCTGGAAGGCCGCGAAGGCAACCTGGCGACGGGGCAAGACCGACCTCTCGAAGGCGCCTTGGAACGGCAACGCGCTAGCCGGCCACGCGATCATGAACGGCCTGCTCTTCGCCGTGCTCGCAGCCTTTGGCGAGGGTTGGCTCTACCTGATGTGGCCCGCCGCATATCTGACCGCCTACATGCTGATCGCGCGATTGCGACAGGTCGCAGAACATGGCGGCGTACCCGATCTCTTCGAATTGGATCCGCGCCTGAACACGCGAACAACGGCCGTACGTTGGTACGAGAAGCTCTTCGTTGCGCCCTTCAATCTCAACTATCATCTCGAGCATCATTTTCATGCGAACGTTCCCTGTTATAACCTGCCCGCTTTCCACCGTTGTCTGGAAGCGAGGGGCATCTATGAAGAAACCGAATTCCCGAACGGCTATCGGAAGCTCTTCGCCAAGCTGGTCCCCGCGAATTTCACGCCCGCGATGGACGACTCGGCCGCCAACCCGACCGCCAGCGTGCCGCATTCGACGGAGGGCAGTTCGCGACACATCTTTTGAGAGCAAGACGGATTCCGATCACCGGCTGGGCGCTTCGACCCAGCCGACTGGCGGCGTTCCCCATTGAGGTCATCCGATTTCTTTGAGGCCGGAAGCGATCAGGCCAAGGGGCCCCTTTCGGGCCTGCGCGTGGTCGAGGCCACAACGACCTGGGCCGGCCCAATGTGCGGTTGCCTCTTCGCTGATCTCGGCGCGGAGGTCATCAAGGTCGAAGCACCGGGCGGCGAGGTCGCCCGAGTCGTCCCCCCGCACCTGCCCGACACGAGCCCGGCGCTCTCGTTCATGCACCAGACCGTCAATCGCGGGAAGCGAAGCCTCACCCTCGACCTTCGCGTGAGGCGGGGCCAGGACGTTTTCCTGGAATTGGCCGCCAGCGCGGATCTCGTCGTGGAGAATTTTCGGCCGGGCACGCTCTCGAAGTGGGGGATCGGCTACCTCGAGGTCAAAGAACGCAAGCCGGATATCGTCTACGTCTCGATTAGCGGCTTCGGGCAATATGGACCGCAAAGCGATCAGGCGGGTTATGACCCGATCGCCCAGGCCTCGAGTGGCTGGCTCTCGCTCAATGGCGAACCGGAGGGCGATCCAGTGAAGGCACCGACCTTCCTCGCCGACGACCTTTCCGGTCTGCACGCCGCGTTTTCCGCTTTGGCGGCCCTGCGACATCGTGATCAGACCGGCGAAGGACAGTATGTCGACGTCGCCCTGCAAGATGTCCTGTTATTCCAGTCGAACGGCTACCCGACGCTGGCCGCCATGGGTTACGAATTGCCGCGGCTCGGCGGTCAGTTCATGGTCGCCGCGCCCGCTGGTGTTTTTCGTTGTGTCGACGGATTCATCATGACGGGCGTATTGACCGATCGACATTGGCGTGTCCTGGCCGAATTGGTCGGGCATCCCGAGCTGGTCGAAGACCCGAATTGGTCGACCGCCGCAAAACGCGTCGCCCACCGAGACGAATCGAACGCCTTGCTCCAAGACTATCTGGACCAACGCTCGGTGGCTTCCGTCGTCGAAGAATTCCTGACCGCAAAATTGCCCGTCTCGGCCGTTCGCAGTTATGCCGAAGCCGCAGCGGATCCGCACGTCCGGGAACGCGGCATGCTCCAAGAAGTCGAACTCGAAGATGGCAGCCTCGCACCGCTGGTCGGCCCGGCTGCGAAATTCTCGCGCACGCCCGGACGAATCCAGGGTGCAGCACCGGCGTTGGGTCGCGACAACCGGGCCATCCTCTCCGAGCTGGGCCTGGATGAGAGCGCCATCGAGGCGTTGCGGAAAGACGGAGTCATTTGAGTCTGCACGTCTCGTTGCTGGACAATTTGCCACATGACTTTGCGGGCCCGGAACGGATCCTGACGCAGAAGTAGGCACGCCTCGTGCAAGATCCAGTAGGCGGTCGGCGGTCGGCGGCAGGCACCACGAGCGCGTTCCCACGACCCATGAACGCGCCCCGTCCCGTGCGCACGAAACGGAATCAAAGGAGCGAAATCGAGTGGTCCAATACAACCCCCTGATGCCCGAAATCCTCGAAGACCCACTCCCGGTCTACAAGCGGCTACGCGATGAAGCGCCCGCCTACTACGTCGAAGAATTCAATTGCTGGGCGCTCTCGCGTTTCGAGGACATCTGGGAACAGAGCGGTGATTCCGAGTCCTACTCCGCGGCACAACGGGGCACGACGCCGGCTCATTTGATCACCAACCAACTCCCGGTCTTCCCCAGCGTGAATTTGATGGACCCGCCCGAGCACGTTCGCAATCGAGCCCTGATCTCAGGTGCATTCAAACCTCGCCGGGTCGCTGGCCTGGCACCGGTCGTCGAAGAGATCGTGGCGCGCCATGCCGAGGTGCTCGAGCCAGGCCACGAGATCGACCTCGTCGCCGACTACATCGGCAAGATTTCGATGGAGGTGTCCTGTGTGCTGCTCGGGCTGCCGGTCGAGGACGGTGACGAGCTCTATCAATACGTCAATCGATTCTTCGACCGAATCCCGGGCCAAACGGGAATGACCGAGGACGGTCTCGCCGCTTCGGGCGAACTCAACACCTATCTCGAAAGGCTGATCCGGACGCGACGTCGCCAACCAACGGACGACGACGTCTTGCTCAACGCTTATCTGAACGCGCGCTTCGACGGAAAGGAATTGCCCGACGACAACATCGCCTCGCAAATGGCCACACTGGTCATCGGGAGCACCGACAGCTTTCCCAAGATCTTCGCGGGATTCTTGCTGGAGCTCTACCGATCACCGGAACAGCGCGCTCAGCTCGTCGAGAATTCCGCCTTGATCCCGAACGCCTTTCGCGAAGGACTCCGCTACGGGATGCCCACGCAATTCCTCGGGCGGACCGTCACGAAGCCCGTTTCGCTCCACGGAAAAACCTTCGAACCGGGCCAGGCGGTGATCTTTCTCTTTCCCTCCGCCAACCGCGACGAGCGCGTATTCGAGAACCCGGACCGATTCGACATCCACCGCGAGTCGAAACGAATCCTCACTTTCGGTCACGGCAATCATGCTTGCCTGGGAACCCATATCGCCGCCCTCGAAGGCGAGGTCGCCACTCGCCAACTGCTCGAAAAGATGCCCGAATACGAAATCGACGAGAGTCGAATCAAGCGACTGAAAAGCGAGTTCGTCGCGGGGATCGTTGGGCTTCCGGCCACTGCTTGATGAGCCAAGGGCCAGCCACGCAAGAATCCAACCTCCGCACAGCCGCGGAGGGCGACGAAGTCATCGACAAGATCGGGCTCCTTCGCGCCCTCGATGCGATCGCCAACAAGGAATCACAATTCACCGAGCGCTTCTACGAAATCTTCTTCGCACGGCGGCCGGATACCCGCGACCTCTTCGGCCTTCACGGCATCGCGGAGCGCGAGGAAATGATGCACGAGACGCTTCGCTCACTCCACGCACTCTGCGAACAGGAGCCATGGCTCGAGGGAAATCTCATCGCCCTCGGACATAGCCACGGGGAATACGGCGTCACCCAGGACATGTATCCCTCCTTCGTCGACGCCCTGATCGAGTGCACCCGGGAAATTGTCGGGCTCAGTCTCGATCACGCGGCCTTGGCATCATTGCGCCAGGCGACGGATGCGATTGCGGGGGTGATGAGCAAGGCGGGCGAAGCCACCGCACCGTGAGCAGGTCCGAGTCGCTACCATGATGAGTGCGATCGGTGCTTGGTCGGCCATCAATGGTCATGGATGGCGTCTCCTTCAAAGGACGAAGGATGATCGAAGCGAGTCAGCCAGGCGACTCGGTCGCGCTCTCGGCCGGGCTTTCCTGCAGTTCGACGCGTTCTCCTTGCGCAAGCCCACTCAATACCTCCACACGCCCATCGATCGAGAGGCTCCCCGTCGTAACCAGGCGACGTTCGGACTCTCCCGCCGCATTGACGACGGTGGCGAATTCGAGTTGACCGATTCGTGCGATCGCGGTTTTCGGGACGAGCAAGCGAACACGTTCGCCAGCCGGGATGGCGACCCGCGCAAACATCCCCGCAAACACGCGTGCATTCGAAAGCGGCAGGCTGACTTTCACGAGCAGCGTACGGGAACCGCGTTCAGCGAAGGGAACGATCTCGTCGATTCGCCCCTCGAAGGATTCGCCTAACGCCGGAAGATCGATCCTCAGGGACTGACCCACCTCGAGGTCAATGGCTAGCGATTCTCGGACCGGCGCGTCGACACGCAAGAGTGTTGGATCATAAATCCGCAAAAGCGGGGTGCCGGGCGCCGCCGTATCCCCGGGCTCGGCCAGACGATCCACGACCCGACCATTCCCGGTGGCGCGGATTTCCGAGAAAGAAAGTGCTGTTTCGGCCTCGGCGCGGGCGCTCTGCCGACCCCCGACATCGGCACGCGCAGATTGAAGCTCCGAGTTGGCCTGATCCAATTGGCGAGGTGGCGCGACGCCGCGTTCGACGAGTTCTTTCGCTCGAGCTTGTTCTTGCATCGCCAGCTCGAGCCTGGCTTCGGCCGCGCGCAAGGCCTCCGCCCGCTCACCCAATTGCGCCTTCAAGTCCCGGGCATCGAGCCTGACGAGTAGATCACCCTTGTGCACGGTTGATCCCGCGCGAACGTGGATCTCCTCGATCCGCGCCAGCACGCGAGAGGCGACCGTCGTTCGTCGGACCGACACGACGTCACCACTGACCCACTCGATCGCGGCCAGGGTCACTTCTTCGACGAGCCGCGTATCGCCGCCGGAAACGATCCCTCGCTCGATGTCGACCTGCCCGGGCGCAATGCGATCCCCGCAGCCAAGAACCATCCCACCGATCGTCAGCCCCATTGCGACCCAACCGAGCCGCTTCCCAAAGCTTGCCATCGTGATTGCTTGCGCCCTTTGACTCATAACGCTTCCTCACTGTCCTTTTCGATCTGCAGGCCGAAGCCGGGCCGATCCTTGTACACACGATAGTAGGCGACAGGCACCACCAGCAGCGTGAACGCCGTCGAGACGAGCAGGCCGAAGATCAAGGCCCAGGCCAGACCCGAGAAGATCGGGTCGAAGGTAATCGGCACAGCGGCCAACAGGGCGGTGCCCGCGGTGAGCAGGATGGGCCGGATTCGCACGGCGCCCGCAATGAGGATGGCTTCGCGAAGAGCCGATCCACGACGCAACTCGACATGAAGAAATTCGATCAACAAAATGGCATTGCGCACGGCGATTCCGGACAGCGCGATCATTCCGATCATGGCGGTCGCGGTAAAGAAAGTCGGATTCGAGAAACCACCGATCTCCTTCCCCGTCAGGGCCGAAAGAGCCCAGAACCCCGGCATGATTCCGATCAGGGTGAGTGGAATCGAAATCATCAGGATCAGGGGCATCGCATAGCTTCCGGTCTGGTAGATCAGCAGCGCATAGATGCCGAGCAATGCGGCCGCGAAGGCGATACCCAGGTCCCGGAAGACGTCGCGAGTGATCTCCAATTCGCCCTCGCCAAGCCATTCGACCTCGACACCCGACGGTAACGCCCAAGGCTGCCCGCCTCCATTCGAGAGGTAGCTGCGACGAGTCAACGCGCGCGGCTCAGCCTCTTCCGCGGGGAGCGCACCTGAACTAACAAGATCCGCTGCGACATCCGCGGCAACGGCCGCCGGGGCCCGACCGACCGGTTCGGCATAGACGTAGACAACGCGATGAAGATCTTTGTGGTAGATGGCCTTCTCGGCGGTCAAGCGTTCGAACCGCCCCAACTCGCCCAGGCGCACGAGCGGCGTCGGCGCGTCACGCACACCCCCTTGCTCGCGTATCTTGACGATGCCCGGCCGACCTTTCACGGAAAGACCGAGCAGGGCGCCTTCACCCGAGCGCCGCGATCGCGACAATTGCAAACGCACGGGCAGGGGTTCCACCTCGCCGGGAATGTGGAGTTGCGTGACCTCCTTGCCGGCAAGGGCCAACTCGACGGTTGCCGCCACATCCGCGACGGCGATCCCCGATAGGGCCGCCTTCTCCTGCTGGGTCACGAACAGAAGTCGCGGCGCATCGTCCTCGACGCTCGAATCGATATCCCGAACACCCGGTTCACGTTCCAGCCGTGCTTCGAGGGCGCGGGCACCCACCCGAAGCGTCTCGTAGGGCGTGCCGGGTCGGCCAGAAATTTCGGCCGTCACGGTCGAAAGGACCGGCGGGCCTGGCGGGACCTCAACGAGCATGACCCGGGTCCCGGTTTCCTTCGCGATCGCTTCGAGCATAGGCCGCAGGCGCAGGATGACTTCGTGGGATTGCATCTCACGCTTTTCCTTGGCCACCAGATTGACGCGAATTTCCGCAACATTCGATCCCGTGCGCAGGAAGTAGTGACGCACCATGCCATTGAAATCCATCGGCGAGGCCAATCCCGAGAAGACCGTAAAATCCCGGACCTCGGGCGCTCGACGCAGCACCTCAGCGAGCCGACGAGCGGTCGCGTCCGTCCGTTCAAGTGAAAAGTCTTCGGGTGCGTTGACCAGTATCTGGAACTCGTTCTTGTTGTCGAAGGGAAGCATCTTGAGCGGAACCAACCGAAACGCACCGATCAGGATCGCCGCACCAAATAGCAACACCATTGTTGCGAAGAGCGCTCGGGCGGCGCTTCGGCGATCGAGAAAGCGGCCAATCAGCCCTTCATAGGATTGGTATATTTTCGTTTCTTCGACCGCGGGCGCAGGTGTTGCGCCCCCGGCCTCGGCGCGTCGACGCAAAGCCCGGTAGGCCAGCCACGGTGTGATCGTAAAGGCCACGACGGTCGACATCACGACGGCGACCGGAACATTGAGCGCCATCGGTCGCATATAGGGCCCCATCATTCCCGTGATGAAGGCCATGGGAACGAAGGACGCGATCACCGCGAGAGTGGACAGCAAGATCGGGGGTCGCACTTCGTTCACCGCACGGCGCACTGCAGCCAACGGGTTCTCGGCCCGCATGGCAAGATGTCGGTAGACGTTCTCGACGTCCACGATCGGATCATCGACGACCAGACCGAGCGACAAGATGAGCGCGAAAAGCGTGACACGATTGATCGAGTACCCGGCCCAATAATTCAGTAGCAGGGTCAGGGCGAAGGTGACTGGAACCGCCACCGCGATCACCAGCCCCTCCCGCCAGCCGAGACTGAAGGCGATCAAGGCGATCACGATCACAATGGCGAGCGCAAGGGATTCGAGCAGCTCGTTCACCTTGTCGTTCGCAGTCTGTCCGTAATTTCGACTGACGCGGAGATGAACACCCGCCGGAAGCAACGTTGTGGCCAGCACCTCGGCCCGCTCCACCACGCGCTCGGCCACCGAGACCGCGTTACTTCCCTTGCGTTTCGCGACCGAAATGTGAACGGCCGGGAGAAAGAGCGAATGCTCGACGTAGGCAGAAGCCACTTGTTCGGCCGGGCCGAATCCAATCCAGGTATAGCCTGCTCGTTCGGCCGGGCCGTCATGAATTCGAGCGACGTCCTGGAGCGTAACCGGGATGCCATCCACGACATGCACGACCGCGCGTTCAAGGGCTGCGACGTCGGCAAAGAAATCCCCAGCATCGACACGCGTGAAACGGTTCCGACCTTCGAAGCCGGCGGCCGAGTCGCGAACATTCGAAATCCGGAGCGCCTCCGCCACGTCGAGTGCCGAGGTTTGTCGAGCGATCAATGCGTCCGGGTCGAGCTCGACGCGGATCGTCCGCGGACGGCCGCCGACGACGGCCGTGCGGTTGGTTCCCGGAACAGCCTGGAGTTCGATTTCCAATTCTTCGGCAATTCGGCGCAAGCCAAAATCGTCGACCGTTTCCGGCCGATCACTCCAGAGAGTCAAAATCAAGATCGGAACGTCGTCAATTTCGATCGGATTGACGACCCAGGACTGAACGGAAGGCGGGATGACGTGCGTGTTGGAGTAGACCTTGTTGTAGATCTTGACGAGGCTGTCCTCGCGATCCTCGCCAACGAAGAAGCGAACGGTGACGACCGCATGACCGGGTTGGGAAATCGAATAGACGTGCTCGACCCCGTCGATTTGTGACAGCAGTTTCTCGAGCGGCGTCGCCACTTGACGCTCGACTTCGTCGACGCCGAGTCCGGGTGCGGAGACGTGAATGTCCGCCATCGGAACGACGATTTGCGGATCCTCTTCTCGCGGTGTCACCGAGAGCGCGATCAACCCCAGCAGGATGGAGCCCACGATGAGCATGGGGGGCAGTCCCCCGCGCAGGAATACATCGACGATACGGGAGATGATTGAAGTATCGTTCGAGCCTTCGGTCATGGGTCGCTAGTTCCGTCTTCCCGTTGGCAATCGATCAACGATTTCGCCCCCAACGACCGAAAGCGTCTCGCCCGCACCCAGCGGAGTCCAGGCTTCATCCGTCAAAGGTACGCTTGCAACCAGGACGATGGTCTGTTCGTGCTCCTCGGACGCCACCTCCAAACCCATCGTCTCGAGTTTCGCCCCCGGTTCTCCCGAACATTTTCGGCAAAGAAAGTGCAGACCCGGCGGTCTGATTTCGCCATCGCTCTGATGCCGTCGGTGGCTATGCGCGAAGAGCAGCTCGCCGTCGCAATAGAGAAAGTTTCCAATTCCCAGATCTCGAACTTCCTGGGCGAAGCGGTTGAGGATTTCGCCTCGACTCTTCAAGCTCGGTGCTTTTTCCTCGTTGAGCCAGAGCGGATCGAGTCGTGCGAGGAGATTGCAGAACGCCCGCTCAGAATCCGTCTCTCCCAAGGGCCTGAAGTGAGCAAGGCTCTCGTCGTCCATTCCCGAAACGTCGAGATCGCCGTTGTGCACGAAGATGTGAAGTCGACCACCGAGTTCCCGGGCGAAGGGCTGGGTATTTGCGAGTGCTGCCCCGCCCTGCGTGGCGAGGCGGATGTGCGACAAGACGGTCCTGCTGTGAATCGGCTGGCTCTCGAGAAATCGCTCACAGGCACTCGAAGCGGCCGGAATGCTCTCGCGAATGATCCGCGCGTCGAGGTCCTCGTAGAAGGCAATCCCCCAGCCGTCCTTATGGGGACCCGAAAGACCCCCATGTCTCGAGAACTCCTCGAGAGAGAAACTGACCGCGGCGGGTTGCCGCGCTGACATCGCAAAGAGTTCGCACATCTCGCTTTCCCTTCGTCGGTCACAGCGATTGCAGGCGTTGGTCCTGTACCGGCTCGAATGCTGTCGTCCTTGGCTAGGCTACAGCTTACCGTGTTCCACTGGTTGAGACGCCGCCGCCGCCGAAAGCTACTCGCCCTGCCCTTTCCGCAGGCTTGGGAAGCGATCATGCGACGCAATGTCGCACACGACGAATGGCTCGAAGCGGAAGAACAGGCACATCTGCGAGATCTCATACGCGTATTCGTCGCCGAGAAATCCTGGGAGGGTTGTGGCGGACTCGCCCTGACCGATGAGATCCGGGTCACCGTGGCGGCGCAGGCATGCCTCCTGATCCTGGGCCTGTCCGACGATCTCTACCGCAATGTCCATTCGATTCTCATCTATCCCTCGACGGTGATCATCCCACCGCAACGCCCGGGCGCCTTCGAAGTGCTCACCCGACCAGTCGGCCACGATCAGCCGATCCTCGGTGAGGCGCAGCTGCGGGGGCCCGTGATCCTGGTCTGGGATGCTGTGAAACGTACGGGGCGGCATCCGGAGTCCGGCCACAACGTTGTCTATCACGAATTTGCGCACAAACTCGACATGCTCGACGGCCGTGCTGACGGCACGCCCCCGCTCGCCGAGCGATCGGAGATTCGGCGCTGGAGTGAAGTCTGTTCCCGGGAATACCTTTCGTTGCGGGAACGAAAGGCGCGTGGACAGGCGAGCCTGCTCGATGCGTATGGAGCAACCAACGAAGCGGAGTTTTTCGCCGTTGCAACGGAGCATTTCTTCGATCAACCGGCCGCGCTACGCAGCCGCCACCGAGAACTCTACGACGTCCTACAAGCCTTCTACCACCAGGACCCCGCCGCCCGCGTCACCCAGCACAGCAGTCGGGTATGATGATTCCATGCCTTCTCGATCCGACAACGATCGCCCCGATACCCATTCCGACGACTCGTCCAGGACTTCGAAGAAATCGACCGAAGATCCGAAACAGTCCGAGTCGATCCAGGACATCTTCCGTCGCCTGATCCCGGCATCGGGCGGCCAGAACTTCTGGGTCATTTTGATCGGGGTCTGGTTTCTATTCCTGGCCGGACAATACTGGTTCGACACCACCAAGATCTCGACGATCCCCTATAGCCAATTTCTCGAGTACCAGAAGGAAGGACGCATCCGCGACCTCGAAGTCAGCAGCCAACGCATCGTGGGTTCGCTCACCGATCCAAACGACGGCGAACTCGGACGCTTCCGCACTCAACGCGTCGATCCGAAAATCGCAGACAGCCTCGCCGAAGAAGGCATCGATTTCCGCGGGGTCGCCGAAGACACATGGCTCACGCGACTCCTCGGCTGGCTACTGCCGATCAGTCTCTTCCTGTTGGTCTGGATGTTCCTACTGCGTCGCATGGCGCAGAGTTCCGGACTCGGTGGCGGCATGCTCTCCGTCGGAAAGAGCAAGGCCAAGATCTACGCCGAAGAGGACATTCCCGTCTCTTTCGAGGACGTCGCCGGTGTCGACGAAGCCAAGGAAGAGTTGAAAGAGATCATCGGATTCCTGAAGGACCCCGGGCACTACGGCAGGCTGGGCGCACGGCTTCCCAAAGGAATCTTGCTAGTCGG
>CAZMFM010000072.1:0-11816 GCA_964565565.1 uncultured Spirochaetaceae bacterium
CCCACGCAGTCTATCTCCGCGGCATATCATCCATCTTTGCCTCGTTCGGTGGCGGAATTGTCGCACAAACCTGCCGAGTTGCGAGGTTCTGACTCGTTTGGGCGTGAGCAATAGACTGCAGAAACCCGCCGTATAGCTCCGGGCGAAATTCCCTACTCGTCGAGCCCCTTTCGCCGATGCTGCCTCACCAACCCGAGCAGATCTTCCCCGAACCGTTCGATCTTTGCTGGGCCCAGACCGGAGATCCTGCTCAATGCTTCGAGAGAATCCGGTTCTTCCCGGTCGATCGCCATCAGCACTCTTCGCTGGAATACCATATAGGTCTTCCAGCCCAGGGCTCGGGCCGTCCTCTTCCGGTAGTTGTCGAGCGCCCGTGCGATGTCTCCGCCATAGCGGCGCTGTGACTTCGCAGGCGTGGGTGCCCCATCATTGCCATGGTTCGCGCTTCCCCGTGTTGTCTTGACGGAACGAATGGGTTTCCCGGGAATCCAGACAGTCGGATACTTTTTCCCCGTCTTCTGCAAGCGCCCTTCAACCAGCAATGAGTCGATCGTTGCGATCACGGAATCTTCCGTGTGCCCGGACAAGACCCCGTATTCGGGCAAGGTGAGCAATCCGCCGCGTGAGAGGGTCTTGGCTTTTCCTCCGCGAAGGGCCTGCGCAAGATTCCGGCGCCCAACGGGACGGCTCAACCGCTCGACGGCCGAAACGATGGTGTCCCTCGCTTCGGCCGGTAGATCCTCGATAGGAACGGCCGCTCGGTTCCGACCATCCGTCGCTTCCGCGGGAACCACTTCATCTAGACATACATCACACCGCCCACACACGGGCTCGTCGTCTTGCCCGCTAAAATGGGAGACGAGCGCCTGATGGCGACACCGTTGCTCCGTCGCATAACATTCGATTTCGGAAATCGCGTCGTCGCGCCGCTGCCCCTGGGCGGCTCCGGTAGTCGACCTTTCTGCCAGCCGTCTTTGTGTCGCGAGATCGGCCAATCCGAAGAACAAGAGACAATCTGCGGGATCGCCGTCGCGGCCCGCCCTGCCCGCCTCCTGGTAGTAGGCTTCGACGCTGCCCGGTGTCTGGAAATGAACGATCAACCGAACGTCCGGAAGATCGATTCCCATCCCGAATGCATTCGTTGCGACAAGTACGCGCGTCCGGCCCATTTCGAAAGCTGATTGGGCGCGTTCACGGGCCAGCTTCGTACGACCGGCGTGGTAGTGGCCGGCGCGGAGTCCCGCTCCGCGAAGCGCCTTGGCGACACGCTCCGTGACCTTGCGCGTACTGCAATACACGATTGCGCGACCGGTGCCTCCGCGGCCTCGAACCTTCACCCGATCGAGTTCCTCGAGCACGACTTCGATTCGCGCGCTTTCCTTCCTGATTGCGCGAACGGCGAAGGAAAGGTTCGGGCGATCGAACCCAGTCCGAATGATCGCGGCCTTTTTCAAGCCCAATCTTGCTTCGATCTCTTTCATCACGACCGGGGTCGCGGTTGCGGTCAAGGCGATCATGGGCGCGTCGACGACGTCTCGCAATTCGGCGAGCAGCATGAAGTCCGGGCGGAAGTCATGGCCCCACTGACTCACGCAATGGGCTTCGTCGATGGCTAACAATGCAATCTCGGTCCGCGCGAGCATGCGTCGAAAGCTGGCTTTGGCGGCGCGTTCCGGTGACACATAGAGCAGGTCGAGTTCTCCGCGAAGAAAATTCGCGACGGCCTCGGATTGCTCGGTCTCCTCTTGGTGACTATGCAGGGCGGCGGCCGGGATGCCGCGACCGACGAGGGCGCCGACCTGATCCTGCATCAAGGCAATCAAGGGCGAGATCACGATTGTCGTGCCACGGCCGCTTCGTGCGGCGACGATGGCGGGAAGCTGATAGCAGATGGATTTGCCAGAGCCCGTCGGCAGCAAGACGATCGCATCGCGGCCCTTGAGTGCGGCTTCGATGGCCTCTGCCTGGCCGGCTCGAAAATCCGGATAGCCGAAGACGTCCGCAAGGACCTGCCGCGCTTCCCCCAAAGACGCCGATTCGGTCATGGGGAGTAGATATCACATCGCGGCGGCGACGAAGTGACCAAGTGGCCAACCCATCTGATCCGGAGATTCGATCGGCTAGATGCCGGCGATCGAATTCACGTCGTGGGCGGAGTCGCCTTCGAGGTGTGCGGCGCAGGCGATCAGCTCGACCTGATGACGAGCGTCCGAGTCGGAAACGGCCGGCGCGACGACGGTGAGTGAGGTGTTGGCGATGACGAAGGGGAGGTCGCCGGTCGCATGGGTCGCGCGCTGTTCATCATCGAATAGATGGCGTTCGATCAGCGAGCGCAAGAAGAGCCCGTGGCTCACGACGGCGAAGTGGCGGGTTTCAGTCGCGCCTGAAAAGCGATCCTGCCAATGGCGATCGATCTTCTCCCACATCCGGTCGACACGCTCATTGAAGACTTCCCAGGTCTCGCCCTCGGGCGGGGCGTATCCGGGCCTGAATGGATCGAAGTCGAGGTCGTCGTAGGCCGTTCCGCGAAGCGAACCAAGGCTGCGCTCTTCGAGGTTCGGCTCCTCCTGGGCGGAGATTCCGGTGGTGGCTTCGATGGCCGCCGCCGTCATGCGGGCGCGCGGCAGATGGCTGGTCCAGATTTCCGTGATTGGGGCGGAGGCCAGGCGCTGCCCGAGCCGGGCGGCCTGCGCGAGACCACGATCGGAAAGCGGGGTTTCCGGGACTTGAATGATGCGGTTTCGGTTACCCGCGGTTTCGCCGTGTCGGATCAGGAGAATCGCCATAGATGGCGAGGATCTTAGCGCGCCGAATCAGTGAACGGCGGCGGACAGGGCCGAGAAGAGCCGGGCCAGGTATTTCGGTTCGATCAGGAGGTGCGAGACGGCGGAGATGATTTCGTCGCGCGCATTGATACGAAGGCGCAGCGAGAAGACGAGCGTGTCGGAGGGCGCGTGGGTCTTCACGAACATGGCCAGTTCGGATTCCTCGACCAGCGCCCCACCAATGAACTCCGTTTCGATTTCCAGGATCTCGCCCAGGGCGATCGCGAGGCCTTCGAGATACTCCGTGCCCAGGGCGACGAAGGTCTCGAGGGGATTCTCGGCCGAACCCATCTGCGCCCAGATCAAAGCGTCTTCGGGTTCGAGGACGATATTCAAGGATCCGGGCATGGCGCCTTCGAGTCGGCCGATCACCCCAGCCACCAGATCCTCGGACAGCCGCATCCCGGACTCGCCGAACTCGCCCAGCGCTGTGGCGCGGATCTCGAGCACTTCGATCTCGGTCTCGCAGCCGCTGATCTCGCCGATCGCAGACTCGCCCACGGCTGAAGCCTCAGCAAAGAAGCCGTGCAGCGTAATCATCTGTTCCATCGAAATTTTCAGGGGGGCCATCTCCGGGGTCTCGTCTCCTTGAACCATCAAGCTATCGTCCATCCTTCGGGTAGAAGAAGGGTTTTCCCATCACACCGCAGTATTTTTTTCTGGAATCGCAGCAACTCAGCATCCGACCCGCAACGTCCCCGCAATGCTCGCGCACCCGGAAAGCTCTGACTACTACCTATTACCTATACCTACTGATAGCGACTGACACGACGTGGCGATTTTCGTTCGCCGACCTGACCCTGAACCTCATTCTGATCTGGCCCGAACCTGAAGAGGACCCGACGATACTCGACCATGCCTGAGACCCCTTCGACTCCCTCGCCGCCTTCCAACCCGGCGACATCCCAGATGTCCCCGCGCCCGCTCGTCCTCTCCAATGATGATGGCGTTCAGGCGCAGGGATTGGCAACCCTCTCCGAAGTCCTCGCTCCGAAGGCCGATTGTCTGATTGTCGCCCCGAGCGGGCCGCAAAGTGGCGTCGGTCATGCGGTCACGACAAAGCGGCCGATGGCGCTGGACCAACTCGGCCCGAAGCGCTTTGGCCTCGATGGAACCCCGGCGGATTGCGCGCGGGTCGCTCTGGGTGGCCGGGCCGCCTTTGCTCGCGACGTACTCGGCGAGGCCGCACGCGCCCCCGATCTCTGGCTCGTCGCCGGCATCAACCACGGCGCCAACCTGGGCATGGACGTCTACATCTCGGGCACCGCAGCCGCCGCGCGCGAAGCCACGATCCTCGGTTTCTCAGCGATCGCGATCTCCCAATACGTCGGTAAACATCGCACCCCCGATTGGCAGGCCACCGCCCTGCGCGCCAGCCAGGCCCTCGAAGTCCTCTTCCGGAGGCCGCCGCGCCCGGGCACGTTCTGGAACGTCAACCTGCCCCACCCCGCCGACGAATCTACGGGACACGAAATTGTGTTCTGCCCCCTCGACCCGAGCCCCCATGCCTTCCAATACGAGAACCGAAACGGCGAACTCCATTGGATCAGCGACTTCCACAACCGCCCACGACGCGCCGGCCATGACATCGATGTGTGTATGGGCGGGCAGATCGCGATCAGCGAGCTCCCGCTTCAACCCTTTCTCGAGAATTTTGCATGACACGGTCGAAAGGCCTTTGACTTCCACGCCCATCGCCGATACAAAAGCCCACAAGAAATCGAGAACAAGGAAGAACCGCTCCAAATGATCGACTTTCAATCCATCCAGACGACGACCGACCCGTCGAGTCCAGCGCGAAGCGTGCTGGTCCTTGCGACGCGGCCGGTCATGCTGGTCATGCTGGTCATGCCGGCGGCGCGGACAACGCGGACAACGCGGACAACGCGGACAACGCGAACGACGCATACGGCAGCCGCGTTCGTTGGCCGCGATTCGCTGGCCGCGGGCCATGCGTCGTGCGGATGGACGCTCCCGGCGAGCAGAAAGTCGACGTACCGCGCCTCGAAGAGGCAACATCGGAGGGGGACTCCAACACCCTGGGCGACTTCAGTCCAGGACACCGAGATCGAGGTGAACGCGGCAACCGCCGCTTAGCCCGAGGAACCAGACCTCTCGACGAAACCCCCTCCAGCCTGACGGCCGGAGGGGGTTTCGTCGTTTGGGGATCAATCTTCACGCGCGCTGAACGCGCGCGTGATGACCGCACAACCAACGCAGGAGAACAGGACCATGCAGCGCAAATTCGAATCCAAGACCCGGGGCCAGCTCTTTGTCGAGCAGATTGTCTGGAATGCGGCGGCCGGCGCGGCGCTGGCGGTGATGGTTCTGGTGCTGCTCTGCTCGATGCACTGGCTCGACCGGATCTCGCCACAGGCGAGTTCCGATCCGTGGATCGACGGCAACCGGCTCGAGGTCGTTCGCCCCGCCGTCGCCAGCGATCGCAACACGATCGACACGACCCACACCCGGGCAGGCGGCATTGAGCGCCCGGCCACTGAGGTAGCCGGGGTCATCGGCCCAAGCGGCTAGACCGATCGGTCTAGCCCCGCTTCGCCTCCCGTTCAGGCGCGGCCTGAAACGACGGAAGCCGACCGAGGAAGCGAAAAGATCGCGACCCCGGTCGGCTTCCAAAGCCGTACCTCGAAGCTGTGCTCAGTGCGCGAAGCCCTTGCTGAGATCGCTCGCTGCGGCGTCGAGACCGGACGAAGCCGAGCCCACCGCGTCGTCTGCAGCGCTGCTTGCCTGATCGCCCGCATCCTTGGCGGCCCCGGCCACGCTATCTCCAGCGTCACTGATCGCGTCGCCAGCGTCGTCCGCGGCCTTCTTGGCCGTATCGACCGCGTCGTCCACCATCGCCTCGGCATCATCAGCCATCTCACCGGCCGCAGACGCCACCTGATCGACGGTTTCATCGACGGCATGCGCCATGTCGCCCATGCCGGCCTCGACGCTGCCCGCGGCGCTCTCCATCGCGTCACTCGCCGCGTCCTGTTGTTCGCTACATGCTGCGACTGACATAGTCAGCCCCAGACCGATCGTCATCACGACCCAACTCGCTCTTTTCAAAATCATTTCGAATCCTCCAATTCATGAATGGTTCCGACGCCACTTTCGTCACGTGGTCCCGGTTGAAACTGCTTTACAATCTTTGGCCGTGCCGCTGCTTCACGACTGCTTCCCCGCCACTTCACTGCTCCTGCCAGACCCAGCAGGCCAAAACTCAATCCCATCGCGAAACCCGGCTCGGGAACCGCCGCGAGCCCCGCTGGCGTAAAGACGTCCAGACTCAGGGTTTCGACACTCGCACCCGTCGACGGGTCGATCACGTTGTAGAAGGTCCGGGCACCACCGAAGGCCGTGCCGACGAGGTAGAGCATTCCCGTGATCGGCGAATAGCTGAGACTCGCATCGTCACGAAACTGGGCCGCACCGAAGATCTGGTCCGACACGCAAGGCGACGGTGGACAGGTCGACAGATCGATCTCGTAGAGTCCGTCAGGCCCGAAGGGTGTGGCCGCGAAGAGTTTTCCCTGAAGGCTGTCGTAGGCCAGGCCCGTAAACTGGGTTGTCCCGCCCCAGATCAAAGTACCCAGAAGATTGGAGGTCGAGGGCGCCGCCGGATCGATCCAGCGAATCTCCCCCAGCGTCCCACCGGCCTGGAGAACGAGAAGACGATCGTCGGCGGGCGAGTTCGTCGCACCCGGGTCATAGGCCATCGAGACGATCTCGAGCGCGCCATTCGAAATCGTCCCCACGACCGAGAGGATCGTTCCCTCATCGGGATCGATCGTCACGATCGAGTCGTCTGCCACGGTCGGCACGACACCGTAGAGCGTCGACGAGTCCCAGGCGTAGGCCATCCCGCGAACGTCATCCGCCGCCGGAGAAAATTGAGCCAACGTCGTCCACTCGCCCTTCAAGGCCGAGAGACGCAGCGCATCGTCCGGCGGTCCACCCGCCGCCGTATTCGGGGCAGCGGCCGCAATCAGCCTAACACCGGCGTCACCGCCGAAGGCACCACAGAGCCCACCCGAACAAAGCCCACTCGCCACTTCGGTACAGACGGTTCCCTCCGCCAGGATCGAACCGCCATTGTCGAAACAACTGCACTCGAGCCCACTCACCGTCGTCGTCCGAGCTAAGCGAAAGTTGCTGCATTCGCTCGCCGTGATGCAGCCGCCCAGCCCGGGCGTGAGAACCGACCCTTGCATGAGCTGACACTCGGCGGCCGCAACATGACTCAGGCAGGCGTTGTGCCCTCGTTCATGGGCGATCACCGAAGGCAAGGTCTTTGAATCAAAAGAGTCCACGGTCACGACCATCCACAGCGTGGGGTCGTCGTTCCCATTTCCGTTGCAACTCGGATTGACTCCGCATCCGATCGCCGACGGTGCGGATCCGCCGCAATAGGTAATGCTGTCGATCAGAAACGCGCTCGAACCCGCGCCGCCCGCATTCCCGATCGCGGTTTGCTCCGACGCGCTATCCATGATGTCGAGACCATCGCCCGGCGTTCCGAAGGTTGTAACCGAAACGCTGCGGCCGAGCCGAGTGCAGCAGGGCGTGTCGAAGGGGCCTTGTCCGCCTTCGAGCAGCTCATTGCCGGAAAACACTGCGTCGTCGATGACGCCCTGCCAATAGGCGAGATCTTCCCCGGCGCCGACATTGATCAGGTCGACATGGACGAACCAATTCAATTCATGAAGATCGACGGCCGGCGCACTGATCGCGACCGAAGCCCAGGACACGCATAACAGCCAAATCAGAATAGGAGTTCCGGCGCCGGCGATGGAACGCCCGCGCGCGCGTCTGGTCGATTCGCTCAACGCGCCACCTCGCGTGCCCGCTGTGCGTGCCGCATGCGCAGCTCGCGAAGATGCACCTCGAATTGTGGATCGGACGTATTGCGCCCCGCACGGTCGAGCATGCGCCGTGCTTCGGGCAATCCGGTCTCGGCCAGGGAAGTCGCCGCCGAGTCGCGCGCCAAACGACGAAGTCGCGCACCCCGATAGTGGCGAAAGGTCCAATCCGGAGTGTCCTCGTTCATCAGCCGTTCGAGACGCGACAGGGCCAGTGGATCGAATTGGGCCAGATGACCGAGGGCAAATGGGACAGACTGCCAGGCCCGAAAGGCCTCTCGATCGATCTCTCGAGGACGCGGCCGCGCGATCCAATCCTCGATCGCCGCCATCGCGGCCGGGGAGCCACAGAGCCCGAGCGCCAACATGATCTGGCCATGACTGGCACGCTCTTCGGGATCAGCGAGCATTTCGACCAGCCGTTGCGCGCCGGCCGGACCGATCCGGCTCGCCGATTCCTCTGGCATTCCCTCAAAATAGACTGCGCGAACGAGTTGCTCGGTCTCCTCGACCGAGAGATTTTGTGCCGAGGCGACACCCGCCAAAGCCAGAACACTGACCAGGGCGAGGGCCAAGGCCAGGCCACCAGAAACGATCTGCCTGTTTGCAACCCGGAACATCAACGAAGACCTCTGGCTCCAAGAAATCCTCGATTGCTCGAGGGGCGACACCCGGACAGCCTGGATTCGACGTCCATCAGCGGGAGGTCCTGAGCAAACCAGGCCCACGCGAAGCGCAGCGTAGCAGCCGTCGCGTCCAAACGGCCGTTTTCGAGACGTTGACATAGACGTCAATTCCGCGATTCTCGCTGTCGCGAGAAAGTCCGTCGGTGATCGGCAACACAACCGCAGCTTCCCCGCACATTCGGTCCAAGCCTTGGGAGTGTTTCCGATATGCCCGAAAAATATCTTCGCCGAGACGGATTGCCGCTTCTTCTTCGTCATACCGGAGCAACAACACTCCCCGAGCAACCCCCCACCGCCGGTTCCGGACCCACTGTTGTTTTCCTCCACGACGCCGGACTTCAAAGCTCCGTGTTCAGCGATGTCCTGTCCTCCCTCGACAACACCGCCGCCAATGCCGCCAACGCCGCCAACGCCGCCGCCAGCAACATCAACGCCGCCAGCAACCCCGCTCGATCTGCCGCCGTGAGTTTCGACCTACCCGGACACGGGCGCTCCGGCGGGCTTGATGCCCTCGCGTCAATCGAGGAGATGGCGGAGACCGCCCGCTGGGTGGCCAGTTGGTGTCAGTTCGACCGGCCGATTCTGGTCGGACACGGCATGGGTGCGCTCGTCGCGCTCGAATGGGCGCGTGCAGACGGCGATTCCGTCGCAGCCCTCGTCCTCTGCGGTCTTGGACGCAGCCTGGCCATCGACGACGAGGCGATCGAAACCATGCGCCGGGTCACTCGCGGAAAGGCCCCGCGCCCCTTCGATCCCTCACGCATCCAAAAGGATTCAGGCCCCGACTTGATGAAGCGCGCCTATATGGAAGGCATCGCCACCGATCCGCGCACCACCCTCGGCGACCTCGAAGCCAGTCGGCGCTGGTGTGACGCCTTCGACGAAAAGGCTGCGAGCGCGCTCGCTTGCTCGACACTCTTCGTCGACGGCGCCGGGGAATCGGCCGAAGCCCTCGATCGCTCCAAGCATTTCGCGCAATCCTTTTCGGATTCGTCGCAGCATTTGATCGAAGGCGCATCGCACTATCTCCCCTTCGAGCAATCACAGGCGCTCGCGGATGAAATTGGCCGAATGGCCGAGACGGTGGCGACGGCATGAGTTATTCCGGGAAATTCGCGATTGCTGGCGTCCATGAATACGAGAGCCGCTGGGCGCCGGACAAGACTTCGTTTCAGATCATGGGCGAATGTACGCGCGAGGCCCTGGCCGACGCCGGGCTCTCGCTTTCGGACGTCGATGGGCTCTTCGGTGCCTCGATGACGATGGGCGCCATGGGCATGGTCCAGTTTTCCGAGTACCTGAACATCAAGCCGCGCTATCTCGACGGCACGAATATTGGCGGGTCTTCCTTCGTTTCCCATGTGGCCCATGCGGGTGCCGCCATTCACGCGGGCTTGTGCGACGTCGCTTTGATCGTCTACGGGAGCACCGCGGCCTCCGACGCGATGGCGATCGGTACCGGCAACACGGGCGGTCGCGATCCGAGTGCCGCCTTCGTCTCCCCCTATGGCATGACCCTGGTCTCGAATTACGCCATGGTCGCGCGACGACACATGTTTGAATTCGGAACGACCTCCGAGCAACTCGCGGACATCGCCGTCTCGACTCGCCATCACGCCAGCCTGAACCCGCACGCAAAAATGCGTCACCCGATCACCCGCGACGATGTGCTCGAAAGCCGCCTGATCGCCGACCCGCTCCATCTGCTCGATTGCTGCATCATCTCCGACGGCGGCGGCGCGGTCATCGTCACCAGCCTCGAGCGCGCAAAGGACCTCAAACAACCGGCCATCGCCGTGCTCGGAACCGGCGAATCCGTGGCCCACCGCGAGATCGGCGCCCCGGACCTGATGACGATGGCCGCAAAACAATCCGGCGAGCAAGCCTTCGCCATGGCCGGGCTCCGTCCCTCCGACGTCGACCTTTGCACGATCTACGATTCCTTCACGATCACTGTCCTACTCACCCTCGAGAACCTCGGCTTCTGCAAGCCCGGGGAAGGCGGCGCCTTCGTCGAGAATGGGGGAATCGGTCTCGGCGGGCGCTTGCCGGTCAACCCCGATGGCGGTGGACTATCTTCGAACCATTCGGGCATGCGTGGAATCTTCCTCGTGATCGAAGCCGTCCGTCAATTGCGCGGCGGACTCGGCGATCGCCAGGTCGAAGGCGCCCAAATCGCCTTGGCCCACGGCACCGGCGGCTACCTCGGCCTGATGCACAGTGGCGCAACGCTGATTCTCAAGAAGGATTAGAGCGGGATCGGCGAAGCGCTGGAAAATCGGAAGACGAATGACCAAGAAAAACGAAGACTCGAAAGAACATCCGAAGAAGACCGAGAGCCGGGATCCCGCCTATGGCCCCCCGGCCATCGATTGGGAAAGCCGCGCTTATTGGGAAGGCGCTGGTCGCGGGGAGCTCGTCCTGCAACGCTGCCGCGCCTGCGGCGTCGTACAACATAGGCCGCGCGGATTCTGCGTCAGCTGTCTCGATGGTGAGATCGAACACTTCGTCGCCTCGGGTCGCGGCGAGGTCTATACCTATTCGATCGTCCATCAAAACCAGATGCCCAATTTCCGCAACGCCCTCCCCTACGTCGTCGCCTACGTCGAACTCGAAGAAGGGCCCCAGCTCCTGACCAATCTCGTAGGCTGCGATCCCGAATCCATCACGGTCGGCATGCCCGTCCAGGTCGACTTCGTCCCCACACCCGACAAGAAGACCGGAGACCGACTCGGCGTCCCCAGATTCGTTCCTGCATGATCCTTGATCTCCATACACATTCGATCGCCTCGGACGACGGACGAGCCAAGGTCGAGAACTATTGCCAATGGATCGAACGCAAGTCCTTGCCGCTCGATGGTTTCGTGTTGACCGAACACCGACAGTTCGATGACACCTCCGACTATCGCGCCCTCGAGGACCAGTCCGGACTCTTGATCCTGAAGGCCAGTGAAGTCGAAACGGAATATGGACACGTGCTCGTCTTCGGCGTCAATGACGACCTGCGAGCCGCCTTTGATTTTGCTCGAATCGACAATCCCCTGGCGATGGTGCTCGCGGAAGCGAAGCGCTGCGGGGCCGTGGCCGTCCCCTGTCATCCCGGTCGCCCAAAGGTTGGCCTGTGTGCGCATTGGGAGATCAAGGGACCCGTCGACGGCGTGCATACCGTCGAAACCTTGAACGGCGGCAGCCGCGAAGGCGAAAACGAGCAGGCCGCAGAGTACGCGGAGAAATATGGCTGGAATCGCGTCGGCGGCTCCGACTCGCATATCGTGAGTCATATCGGCCGGTTTGCGACGCAATTCGAAGCTGAGCTAACAAACATCGACGATCTGGTCGCCGCGCTGCAAAGTGGACGCTTTGACGCGATCCAACCCAAGCTCGATTGACGGCACGCCGGTCGTTCGAGGCTACGCGCCGAACAACGCCGAACAACGCCGAAC